>JAILNO010000046.1 GCA_024691465.1 Pseudobutyrivibrio sp.
CCTAATCCACCGGCAGCTCCAGCTCCCTCTATGCTATCGCAATCTACATTGAATTGTTCTTTTATAACATCTCTGTAATTGCACATGCCCTCTTCTAGTATGTCTATATCATCTGCGCTTAATCCCTTTTGAGGACCATAGGTATATGTAGCTCCATTTGGCCCACAGAGGGGATTCTTTACATCGCACATAACAGTGATTGTACATTCCTTAATACGAGTATCCATACAACTAGTATCAATAGTGGCTACATTAATTAGATCTCTACCGATACCCTCTAATTCATGACCCTCGTTATCGAAGAACCTAATTCCAAGAGCTCTGGCACATCCCATACCACCATCATTAGTAGCTGAACCACCGATAGCTATATATATATTCCTGTAACCCTTATTAATAGCATCTAATATTAATTCACCCGTTCCGTATGTGGTGGTGTCCATAGGATTGCGATACTGTGTTGGCACAAGGGGCAGTCCCGAAGCTGTAGCCATTTCTATTATGGCACAATCCCTAAATACTCCGTAGCTGGCGTCCACTTCATTCCACAGAGGGTCCTTTACTTTCCTACTTAATAACTGTCCATTCTCGGCCTTAATTACGGCATCGACTGTACCCTCTCCTCCATCGGCTACAGGTACACCCATGACTTCGCAGTCACCAAAGACCTCATTAGCTGCTTTTGATAATAATTCAATTGTCTTTTCACTTGTTATACTTCCCTTAAAAGAGTCAGAAGCAAATAGCATTTTCATATAAGTAATCCTCTATCTTTGAACTCTTCCGTTACCATTTCCTGACATTAAGACCATCACCTCTTGCTCAGAAATCAGATTATAATCTTCTTCTATTGTATGCTTTAAGCAGGAAGCTGCAACAGCAAATTCAATAGATGTTTGAGGATTCATCCCCTTAAGCAATGCATGAATCAATGCACCTCCAAAGCTATCTCCTCCACCTACTCTATCTATAATATTGATTGTATATTCCTTGGAAAAGTATGCCTTTTGGCCATCATATAGCATCCCTGCCCACTTGTTTACAGAAGCAGAGAGACTGCTTCTAAGGGTAATGGCTACCTTTTTACATCCATATATGTCACATATCTGTTTGGCAACACTTATGTATCCTTCCTTTGACAGTTGACCAGACTCTATATCTGTGCCCTCAGCAGTAATTCCAAACACATCTGCTGCATCTTCCTCGTTAGCTATGCATAGATCCACATAAGGAATCAAGCGCTTCATAACATCCTTAGCCTTCTCCTTGGACCATAGCTTCTTCCTGTAATTCAGATCGCAGCTAATAGTGACTCCTCGCTCTCTTGCAGCTCTGCAAGCCTCCAGGCATATATCTGGCAGATTATCGCTAATAGCTGGAGTTATTCCTGTCCAATGAAACCAGTCGGCTCCCATGAATACTTCATGCCAAGGATACTCATCACTAGTAGATAGAGCTATTGCCGAGTGTGCTCTATCATATATAACCTTAGAGGGTCTTTGGGAAGCACCTTTTTCGACATAATAAATTCCAAGCCTTTCTCCGCCTCGAATCACATAATCTGTATGTACTCCGTATTTACGTAATGAATTAATGCAAGCCTGCCCCACCTCATGCATTGGAACCTTGCTTACAAAGTAGGACTCATCTCCATATTGAGCAAGAGAAACTGCTACATTAGCCTCCCCGCCTGCATAGCTGGCAGCAAAAGTATCAGCTTGCACAATCCTCCTATATCCCTCTGGATTTAGACGTAACATTATTTCACCAAATGTAATTACCCTCGCCATATTATTCACCCTTATTCGTCCACAACTACTACCTTTATAAGATTATCTTCATGATTCTTAAGTTTCTCAAAATAAGTAATTGCCTCGTCTAGATGTACTACCTTGGAAATTAGTGGATCCACATTAAGCTTACCTTGATTAAGTAGATCTACTACCTCCTTAAACTCCTGATATCCATATAGGAATGAGCCATATATGCTAAGCTCTCTAGTTACCACTTCCTGCATATTAAGTTCAATCATCTTCCTGTTATTGCCGATCCATACTGCCTTACCATTGAGTCGTAGAACAGACATAACCTGCTGCACTGTAGGGGCTATACCAACAGCCTCAATAGCGCAATCTACACCCATACCACCAGTATTAGCAAGTACCACTTCCTTAGGATCTTCCTTGCCAGGATTGATAATCACGTCAGCTCCTAAATTCTTAGCAACCTGAAGCCTATCATCATCCATATCTGATACGAAGATTTTGCCTGCACCTTTTATCTTAGCGCAGACCATAGCAAGCAAACCGATTGTTCCTGTACCAGCTAAAAATACACTCTTACCCTTCAAATCACCTAAATGCCCCACACCGCGATAGGCCACAGCCAGTGGCTCCATCAGCGAACCGATTACAGGAGAAACACCAGGCGCTACCTTGAAGCAACACTTCTCTGGCACGCACAGATACTCGGCAAAAGCACCATTCTCCGCAAGTACTCCATAAGAGCGCTTATTAAGACACAGATGTACATCTCCCTTCTTGCACATCTCACATTCGCCGCAGAAATTAACAGGATAAACCGCTACTAGATCTCCTATTTTTAAATCTTTAACTCCCTTTGCACATTCTACTACCTGACCACAGAATTCATGGCCCATTATCATAGGTTCAAGACGACGTCCTGTAAGGCCCTGGTATCCAGCCACATCGCTACCGCATATACCACAAGCTTTTATCTTAAGCTTGACCTCTCCATCTACAGGAAATACATCTGGAACATCTGTGTAATTTAATTTATTTGGACCCTCGTATACAATTGCTTTCATAATAACATTCTCCTTTTATCTTACTTACCATTCTGCTACTGAACCATCTGCATGTCTCCAGATAGGATTCTTCCAACTGTGAGGATTGTTATTCTCCTCTATAACTAAATCCCTGTTGACATCTACCCCAAGTCCAGGCTTGTTCGGTAAGTTTATGAAACCATTATCAAATTTAAAATCATCCTTGTTATTTACATAATCTAATACGCTCTTTCCTACATTATAATGAATACCCATGCTTTGTTCTTGTATAACAGCATTGTAACATGTTGCATCCACATTCAAGCAAGAAGCTAGGGCTATAGGACCTAGAGGACAATGCGGCGCAAGAGCCACATCGAATGCTTCTGCCATGGCAGCTATTTTCTTGACTTCAGTAATACCTCCAGCATGAGAAAGATCAGGCTGTATTATATCAACACCTCCAGCTGTGAGAAGACGTTTGAAATCATACTTAGTATATAATCTCTCTCCTGTCGCAATAGGTATATTGCAAGCTGAAGCAATCTCCTTAAATGCCTCCAAATGATCACAAAGTACTGGCTCTTCTATAAACATAGGATCATACTCTTCTAGCTTTTTGGCAAGTACCTTAGCCATAGGCCTGTGTACTCTACCATGGAAATCAATTGCAATTCCAAAATATTTTCCACAGCTTTCTCTTATGGCCGCGACTCTTTCAAGTACAGCATCCAATTTATCGTAGGAATCAATCATCTGTAGTTCTTCTGTGGCATTCATCTTAATAGCAGTAAAGCCCTCTTTTTTCTTTTCTAAAGCTGCATGTCCCACATCAGATGGCCTGTCTCCGCCTACCCATGAATAAACCTTCATCCTGTCTCTGCAAGAGCCACCCATTAATTCATACACTGGAACACCTAGTGCTTTGCCCTTAATGTCCCATAGTGCTTGATCTATCCCCGCCAGAGCACTCATCATCACTCCACCGCCACGATAGAACCCAGCCCTATATATGGTTGCAGAAATATCTTCGATTCTAGCAGGATTATTACCAATCAAATACGGCTTATACTCCTGTACACAAGCCAGGACTGTAGAGCAATGCCCCTCTAAGACGGCTTCACCCCAACCTGTTATCCCTTCATCGGTAATTATCTCTACGAATCCCCACCTAGGTCGCACTAAGTAGGTATTGACTTCAGTTATCTTCATATCTACTTTAACCCACTTTTACATTGCTAACTAACTTCTCCACATAGGACCTTGCTCCTACCCAATCATCCTTAGCTACGCACTCTTTAGGTAATATTGCATTAGATAGCCCCACACCTATGAATCCATTTTCTAAAAAATGGACGATATTATCAGGAGTTACTCCTCCTATAGCAATATAATCTGTTCCATCAAGTGGCGACTTCAGACTCTTAATATACCCATCTGGCAAATTGCCTGCTGGAAACAGCTTCAATATCTTATATCCATATTTATAACATAGTCCCACATCAGATGGAGTCATTACTCCAGGGATTAGAGGTATATTACCTTTATGACAATAGCTTAATATTTCGATATCAGTTGATGGTGTAAGCAGAAACTGTGCTCCAGCGCTTATAGCACTATCGACTCTTTCTATTGTTATAGCAGTTCCGGCACCAATATATACATCATCCCCAAAGTATTTTCTAAGCATACTTATCTGCTGGCATGCATTTGGTGAATTCATTGCTACCTCAAAGAAACTAATTCCTCCATCTACAATTGCCTTAGCATAAGGAATAGTTTTTTCCATTGGCACATTTCTCATTATGGCCAATATGGGATTCTCCCTAACAATTTGCTGAATATCCATATTTCACCGCCTATTGAAACTTAAGCTGCACACTTGCTTCTTCTATACGCTGGTACAGCTTGAACCATTAGAACTACTATGAGTAGAATACCAGTAATAATCTGCTGCCACCATGCATTCACATTACCCTGGAGATTAATGATATTTCCTATAATTGCCAGAATAAAAACACCATAAATAGTAGTTTCTATTTTGCCAATTCCACCTGCAAGGGAGGTACCACCAATTGCTACTGCTGCAATTGCATCCATCTCCCATCCATTACATGCAACAGGCTGTCCTGTACCTGCTCTTGACACCAGGATTAGTCCAGCCAGAGATGAAGCGAATCCTGATATCGTATATACGGAAATCTTAATCCAATCTATGCGAACGCCCATCATCTTGGCAGCTTCTTCATTACCTCCCACTGCATATATCTGACGTCCGAACTTCGTATAGATAAGGACATAGATAAACACAAGTGCAAATACTAAGAATATAAGAAATATCAAAGGAAGTGGACCTACAGATATTTTAGCAATATCAGGTAACCATTCCTTTGGTGTGCCTGAGATGTGCATTGTCTCTCCATTGGTCATAACAAGTGAGATACCCCTGGCTATCAGCTGAACGCCTAATGATGAAATAATAGGGGCTACTCCCATTTTTGCTATAATGAATCCGTTAGCAAATCCGAAAAATGTTCCAATCAAAAGAGGAAGAAATAGGATTATCAAAGGATTCTCTGTAATGCTTAAGTATGCAGAAATAACTGAGATCATGGAGCAAATCGCTCCAACTGAAAGATCTATTCCTCCTGTTAGAATTACCATTGTCATTGCAACCGCTATAAGGCCAATCATAGAATTCTGTCTAAGAAGATTATATATATTAGCCCCAGTGCACATGCCAGGATAATGAAGTGACGCCAAAATAAAAATTATTATCAGTGCAATTAAAGCACTTCTTTTCATAAAAAATGTCTTTATATTAGCCATATTCTTTGCCCCTAACGTTTCTTTTCCTGCTGGATATATACTGCAATTATGATTATTAGTCCCTTTAATACTCGTGCATAAGCATAGTGAATATTATTCATATTGATAGTTATCGTTATAAGCTGAATAATCATAGCGCTTATAACTGTAGTCAATATCTTAGCCTTGCCACCAGCCATGGAAGTACCTCCTATGGCAACAGCTGCAATGGCATCCATCTCAGCAAGGGCACCTAAATTAGTAGGATCTGCTGCACTTGTTCTAGAGGATACCAGTAATCCTGCTATGGCTGCTATGAATGCACTAATGCTGTATACCCATATCTGTACTTTTACTGTTCTAATACCACATAATTTAGCAGCTTTAGGATTCTCTCCTATGGCCTGGACTTGATAGCCAAAGACTGTCTTTTTCACTATGAAGACCGTACATATTACAAACAGAATCTCAATAATAAATTGAATCGGTACATTGCCAGGAAGCCTCATAATACCTACCTCATTAAAAGGAGTATTAGAGAAAGATAGAATCTTACCATTGGCAATGAGCTGTGTGAGCCCTCTAGCTATAATATAGGTTGTCAAAGTAACAATGATTGGTTGCATATTAAATACAGAAATCATGAAACCATTAAATGCTCCAAACAACACTGAGACTAGAATAGCTAGGAATATGCCAAGAGCCAAGCTCTTCGGAAACATAGGATATATTCCATTCATTATTACTGCATTAATGCCTGCTGCTAGAGCCATTACTGATCCAACAGAGACATCGATACCACCACTGGAGATTACATAAAGCATTCCAAGTGAAGTGATTATAATTGGAAATGATTGAATCAGAAGATTCCACATGGTATTAATATCAAGGAAATTTTTATTTGTAATAGCATTTATCAATATAAGAATGATAAAGGCGATTACAGCGCCATATTTCTTTATATATTCTCCCTTAGCTTCACTCATTTTCTGCCTCCATTTCATTGCCATTCTTAGCAAAATGTTTCATGAGGTTTTCTCCTGTTATCTCATCACTGTATAGTTCAGCAACGTTTTGACCATCCCTGAATACCACGACTCTATAGCAGTTACGGATTAATTCCTCTATCTCTGATGAGATATATAAAACACTAATTCCATCCTCAGAAAACTGTCTAATTAAGGCTTCAATCTCGGCCTTGGCACCTAGATCAATACCTCTTGTTGGTTCGTCTAGAATAATTAGCTTAGGCTTCATTGATAACCATCTGCCAAGTAACACCTTCTGCTGATTACCACCAGATAATTTACAAATTAATGTATCAGGTGATGGTGTCTTGATTCGAATAGAGTTAATGTATTTATCTACTATCTCATTTTGCTTGCGTCTATTAATTACTCCAAAACGGGATATCTGTGATAGTGCAGTAATTGTCATATTATCTTTCACTGACATGTTAGGGAATATTCCCTCTACTTTTCTATCCTCAGAACAATATGCAAATCCTAGATCTATTGCACCCTTTGGAGACTTAATCCTAATTGGTGTTCCTTCTACTTCACATTCACCGGTGTAGGAATTGTCACAGCCGAATACTACTTTTGCAAACTCCGACTTACCCGCTCCTAATAAACCGGCAATACCTACCACCTCACCAGGATTAATATTTATTGATATTCCATGTAGTTTTACACGATTATCAATATTTTCTGTCTTAAGAACTGGTATATTATCAGGCTTCTCAATATATTGACCCACTGACCTCTTTAATACATTACTTGCATCTCGACCAATCATTTTAGAAACCATCTCAAGTCTACTAATCTTGTCGATATCATAGCAGCCTTCTAGTTTTCCATCCTTTAAGATAGTGGCCCTATCACATATTGTATAAATCTCATCTAACTTGTGGCTTATGAATATAATTGACATTCCATTGGCCACTAGAGCTCTCATCTTTTCAAACATTACCTGTATCTCATCATCTGCTAGAGATGATGTAGGTTCATCCATAATTAGAAGCTTAGCTTTCTGTGAGATAGATCTGGTAACTGCTATCATCTGCTGGATAGCTGTGGAATACTCAGCCAGATCCTTAGTTACATCTATATCTATCCCATTTTCCATAAGAAGTTCCCTGGCTTGATCACGCATGGTCTTCCAATCAATTCCAAAGGCATTCTTAGGCTCATTTCCTATAAATATATTCTCTGCCACTGAAATATGAGGAATCAAATTAATCTCCTGATAGATTGTGCTGATTCCAGCCAACTGTGAATCTAGAGGTTCATGAAAGTTACATTCTTTACCATCAAAAATTATGGTTCCAGAATCCTTTCCATATAAACCAGTAAGCACCTTTATAAGAGTAGATTTTCCTGCGCCATTTTCTCCCATTAAAGCATGAATCTCTCCTTTTCTCACAGAGAAATCCACATGATCAAGAGCATGAACCCCAGTAAACCATTTGTCTATTTGTTTTAATTCAAGTAGATTATTTTCCATATCTTATCCCTTGTCTAAATAGGGAGGAGCATAAACTCCTCCCATATCTTTTTTAGAAACTAAAAACCTTCGCCTGCATCTAAACTTGATTGTGCATTATCAATTGTGTATAACTTTCCTTCAAGAATAACTCTCTCATCAAAAGTCTCACCTGCCTCTAGTCGATTAATTAAATCAACTAATGCATCACCAAAGAAAGGATTGCAAAGATATGTAGCCTTCATCTCGCCATCAACAATTGCCTGTAAACCGTCCTTGGTTCCATCTACGCCATATACAATGATATCCTCGCCTGGCTTTAATCCAGCTGCCTTGATAGCATTAATTGCTCCGATTGCATTGTCATCAGAATGAGCGTATACTACGTCAATCTCATCACCGTATGACTGAATAAGATTCTCCATTGCAGTCTGTGACTCTGAACGAGAGAAGTTACCTACCTGAGATGCAAGGATCTTATAATTCGAATGATCCTCAATAGCAGCCATGAATCCTTCTGAACGCTTCGCTGTAACATCAGCACCTGGTGTTCCTGTAAGCTCCACAATATTGATTTCTTCATCTTCGCCGAAATCATCTACTACAGCTTTACCTACATTCTCACCCTCTAGGAAGTAGTCACCCTGAATAAGTACATCATATGGGCCATCAGCGAATCTATCGAATAGAACCACCTTGATTCCAGCTTCCTTAGCTTCTTCAAGTACACTCTCATAGCCTTCCTGCTCACGACAAGCTACTACGATGTAATCAGGACTCTGCGCAATCATATCCTCCAGATCAGAGATCTGCTGTGCAGTATCATCATTTGCATCTGCAAAAATTACTTTCCATCCCTGCTCATTAAGAGCTTCATTGATATCGTCCGTGTTGGTTACACGCCAGTTGTTGTAAGATGCATACTGGCTGAATCCAATTGTCAGATCTGATGAACCTCCTGCTGCTGAACTATCTGTCTCTTCAGCGCTAGCAGTTGCATCCTCAGCTTCAGTTGTGCTGGTCTCTGAAGTGGTCTGTCCACATGCAACCATAAGAGTTGCTGCCATTGTTGCTGTTAAAACAGCTGCGATAATTCTTTTTCTCATACTTTCTCCTTTACAAAAACACAATTTAAAAACCTTTCGGTTTAGAGTTCATAAATATTCTCTATTGCTTTAATGATGTGTTCTGTCGTTAATCCCAAGTAATTTAAAATATCATCGTAGTTGTGTGCAGATTCTCCGAATCTATCCTCCACTCCAACGAACTCGATTGGAGTTCTCTCCTTACTGAGAACCTCTGCTATAGCACTGCCTAAGCCTCCGATTACGCTGTGCTCTTCAGCTGTAACGCAACCTTTTACACTCTTTGCAATACTAATTACGCTCTTCTTATCAATAGGCTTAATAGAACTTACATTTACCACCTTTACAGAAATCTTTCCTGCCAATTTTTCTGCCGCCTCTAGTGCCTTTGGTACCATTACGCCGCAGGCAAATACTGCTACATCAGATCCTTCCTTTAGGACAGTAGGTACTCCTGGCTTGAATTCTGCATTTTCCTTTGTAACATTGTCGTATGGATTTCTATTCACACGGATATACATAGGACCTTCATGAGACGCCATGTACCTAACAACTGCTCTAGTCTCATTAGCATCTGCTGGTACAAAGACACTCATATTAGGTATTACTCTCATATATGCCAGGTCATCCACTGATTGATGGGTTGCTCCATCGCCAAAATCTGAACATCCTGCTGAAGAGCCACAGATCTTAACATTTAACTTACCAATAGCAATGGACTGTCTTATCTGATCATATGCTCTTCCTCCTGCAAATACTGCAAAAGAACTACAGAATGGAATCTTGCCTGCTCTAGCCAATCCACCTGCTGTTGAAAGCATATTTGCTTCTGCTATTCCCATCTCAATATGCTGATCTGCAATTTCAGGATCCATCTCTACCATCTTGCCCATTGTTGAGCCTGCCAGATCTGCATCCAGAGCAACTACATTTCTATTTTCATGGCAGAGCTCCACAAGAGTCTGACCATATACTGTTCTTTGATTTGTTTCAGCCATAATAACTTTATCCTCCTATTTTCTATGCCAGCTCTTTCATTGCTGTATCAAATTCTTCCTGAGTAAGCGCCTTATTGTGATAACCCACCACATTTTCAGCGAAGCTTATACCTTTTCCCTTAACAGTATGTGCAACAATAGCTGTAGGTCTATCAGTACAATTCTCAGCTGCATCAAGAGCCTCTAAGATTTCTCGAATATTATGACCTTCTATTTCTATTACATTCCAACCAAATGCCTTCCACTTATCTGCCATAGGTTCATTTGGTAATCTATCCTTAATTGGTCCTGTAGCCTGCAAACCATTGTTATCAATAATCGCACACAAGTTATTAAGCTTCTTAGCGCTTGATGACATTGCAGCCTCCCATATCTGACCCTCATCTGTCTCACCATCACCGACTAATACATATACTCTGTTAGGCTTATTGTCTAACTTAAGTCCTAATGCTATGCCAGATCCTAGAGATAAGCCCTGGCCTAAGGAACCCGTTCCTGCTTCAATACCAGGTGTACCTAGATGTGGATGTCCTTGTAAGTAGAATCCGATATCCTTGCACTTAGGAAGATCATCCACAGGGAAAAATCCCCTCTCTGCTAATGCTGCATACTGTAGAATAGCTACATGACCCTTTGACAGTAAGAAATAATCTCTACCTTCCCACTCTGGATTCTTAGGATCAAGTTTCATCTTGTGAAAATATAATGCAGCTAAAATATCTGCACTAGAACAGCTTCCGCCTACGTGACCAGCTACACCTACGCCTATGCACTTAATACAATCTCGTCTAAGCTGCTGACCTCTATCTTGTAAATTCTTGATTAGTTCGTCATCATATACCATTTTTCAATCCTCCAAATAATCTTTGATAGAATACTTAAATACTTTCATGGTTTTCGTTAAGTTGTATGCTGTATTCTGTAAGCTGTATAACAGGTTAACTGCATTGTAACCTTCCTACCCAAAATTTGTCAATTGAGCACTTTAAACCTCATTTCGTCAGATAATTTATGCAATATTCACAAAATAAACATTTTTTGACAGAGTTTTTGTTAAGAGATATAATTTTATAGATGTAATTTGATATACAACTATTCAAATTATGCTAACCAATTTGATTCGAAAGGGCAGACAATACACATATGAAGATTAATCCAATTCAAAAAATAAATGCTGTAGAGCAAGTCTTTGATCAGCTCCAAAATCTATTAATTAATGGCACCTGGGGTCCTGGAGACAAGCTCCCATCAGAGAACGAATTAGCTGATTCTTTCGGAGTCAGCCGCATGACCATTCGACAGGCTATGCAGAAGCTCAAGGCCCTAGGCCTTATAGAGACTCGCACAGGATCTGGTTCCTATGTCCGTGAGGTATCAGTAGAGGATTCTCTCAATAACCTCATCCCCCTTATGTATATTGGTGCACCATCTCAGACACATGTATTTCAATTTCGTGAGATGATTGATTCAGAAAGTGTACGACTAGCCACTAAGAATGCTACTGATGAGGATTTAGTGAAGCTTGAATCCATTATCGACAAGATGCAGCAGGCGGCCGACGAAGACAATACAAAGAAATTTTCTAATTACGATTTGAAGTATCACATATACATTGTAAGTATGACGAAGAATCCTATGATCATTAAAGCTTATGATATACTTCATTCAGTTCTTACTGAATCAATGAATTCCGTCATTGACAAGATGAAATACAAGCCAGCTCTCGAGTATCACAAGAAGATTCTAGATGCTATGAAAGAAAAGAATGAGATATTGGCAGAACAGCTTATGCACGAGCATATCAAACAGAATTATAATTATTTTTCTGATTAATCTAATAGCGCACCAAGGCAAAACCCTGGTGCGCTATTATTATCTTAGGGGGATTAGTTGATTAACAATTTTCTATTTCTGCAATTACTGACACCTGTGAGCTATCAACTCCTACTATACGCAGTGGTGCCGCAATTACCTGTTTGACAATAATATTGTCCTCGTATAATGGTCGTAAATCCATATCTTCTATTCCAGTAATGAAATGCTCAGAGTGACATCCTAAGAGCATCTGGTGTGTCTCGGCTGACAGATCATTACATGGCGATCCAATGGAAAGGAAATCGAACCCAATAGTATTGAGATTAGGAAATCTTTCCACTAGATATCTAGCTGTTTCAGGCGCAATATAAGGTCCCCTGTGTTGATATACTTCTGGTTCCTTTTCGCGCACAAATGCAAAACCAGTCTTAATAAGCAGCAATTTAGCCTGCTCTATTTCACTCTCATAAGGCATTAAGTCCTCAGGTGTTACGCCCTCTTCTGGTTTCTTAGGAGCATCCACCACAGCTACCTTATCAAACCAGAAATAATCAATTGGTAGCTCCGTGAACTTCATACCATTAGGGTTAAAATGCCAAGGCCCATCGTAATGGGTTCCGCAGTGATTTGGCAATTTTGATAAAAAGGAATTATATTTAGAATCTCCCTTAATTTCCGTACAATGAGTCACCTCTATATTGGGCTCCCCAGGCCATACTATGTCATTAGGATCCAATATATATGAAAGATATTTTTTCACAAAATCATCTCCTTATTGTCTTCTCACCTCTACACCAGTAATGCGCTCATAATACTTAAGAATTGCGCTATGGTCATCTGTACCGCAATCATTATTATGAAGCCACTGCATCATCTCCTGAACTGTACTTGTAAGTATCATAGGTGTTCCCACGCCATGAGCAGTATCAAGCGCATTATTAAGATCCTTAATATGCAGATCAATTCTAAATCCCGGCTTGAAGTTACCATCAAGCATCATTGGTACCTTAGCATCCATTACTGTAGATCCTGCCAGGCCGCCTCTAATTGCGTTAAATACCTTCTCTGGATCTACTCCAGCCATAGTAGCAAGCTCATAAGCCTCTGCACAAGCTGCGATATTACATGCAACAATTACTTGATTAGCAAGCTTAGTAGTGTTACCAGCACCATTAACATCTCCACAATGAACTACTGATGCTCCCATTACACCAAGTAGCTCCTTATATTTCTCAAATAAAGCCTTAGGGCCACCACACATAATAGATAGAGAACCATCTATTGCCTTAGGCTCTCCACCTGAAACAGGTGCATCCATCATATTAATGCCCTTCTTAGCACATTGCTCTGCAATATCCTTAGACTGAAGTGGTGCAATAGAACTCATATCGATAATATCAAGCCCACTCTTAGCACCTTCTGCAATTCCCTTGTCATCAAATATAGCTGCTCTTACATGAGGTGAATTAGGAACCATAATAATTACCACATCACTCTTTGAAGCTACATCAGCATTACTTTCTCCTCTACTAGCTCCACTCTTCACTACATCATCAAGAGCTTCATTAGCAAATGGATCATAGGCAATTACGTCATATCCTGCCTTTAACAGATTCTTGCACATTGGGCGTCCCATAATTCCAAGCCCTACAAATCCAACTTTCATGATTAATTCCATCCTTTCTTTTACCATTTTTCTCCACTTAACTTAACGAAAACCATAAATCTGTATGCTGTATTCTGTAAGCTGTATTACAGGTTAATTGCATTTTACATTTTAACAAATATAAAGTCAATTGTTCAAAATGTACTATCCTACCCCTCCTTAAATTATGCAAAATATACATGAATCTGCTGTTTAACAAATAATTCATAAATTTTATTTTGACATGAATTGCCCCATATGCTTATAATAATATCAGTAAATCTGTTATACAGCTTATCTGCTTTACAGATGAATTGCTAAATACTTATAAAAGAAGGGCAACTATGAGTAATATTAATCCTATTCAAAAAATAAACGCAGTCGAACAAGTCTTTGAACAGATGCAGGGACTATTAATTGAGGGGCATTGGCTTCCTGGTGAGAAGCTTCCATCTGAGAATGAATTGTCTGATGCCTTTGGTGTCAGTCGTATGACTATTCGTCAGGCCATGCAGAAATTAAAGGCTCTAGGTCTTATCGAGACTCGTACTGGCTCTGGTTCTTATGTCAGAGAGCCTAGTCCAGAGGACTCACTTAATGAGCTCATACCTTTAATGTATATAGGCAATCCTTCTCAGATTCATGTATTTCAATTCCGCGAAATGATAGATTCTGAAAGTGTTAGACTCGCCACTTTAACAGTCAATGAAAAGAGTCTTAAACAACTTGAATCCATTTTTAATAAGATGAAAAAGGCTGCTGAAGATGATGACAATGAAGCATTCTCCAACTATGACCTGAAGTTCCATATGAAAATAGTTAAACTGACTGATAACCCTTTAATAATCAAGGCTTATGATATTCTATTAAATGTACTTACTGAATCTATGAATTCTGTCATAGAGAAAATGAAATACTCCCCAGCTCTAGATTTCCATCGTAGGATCCTAGAGGCTATGAAGAACAAGGATGAAGTGCTAGCTGAACAGCTTATGCATGAACACATTAAGCAGAATTATAATTATTTTGATTAAGCTCATTCTTCCAAGCACCCTTATATAGCTCCTATAGGAGCAAAAGAGATTCCCACCCAGGGAATCTCTTTTATTATTATGCTTGTGTAATTACGCCTGCTATTGCAGTGGCTGCCGCAGTTGCTGGGCTAGCCAGATATATCTGCACCTTGCTGGTACCCATTCTACCTAAAAAGTTACGATTATTGGTAGCTACTACTACCTCGCCATCTGAGAGGATTCCACCACCTCTTCCACAGCACAAGCCGCATCCTGGTGTGGTAATAATGCATCCTGCATCAGAAAGAATACCAAGAGTACCATCGGCAAGAGCCTCGCGATAAATCTTACGGCTGGCTGGTGTGACAATCATCTTGACAAAATCAGCCACGTGCTTTCCCTTAAGGATGGTAGCTGCAGTTCTAAGGTCCTCTAATCTACCATTAGTACATGAGCCCAAGAACACCTGGCTTACCTTAGTTCCTTTTAACTCCGATACTGGCTTAATATTGTCAACTAGGGATGGACATGCACACACTGGCACCATATCCTCCGCTCTATATCTAAGTATACGACTATACTTAGCATCATTATCAGGTACAAGAGCCTTAACTGAATCATCAAAAGGAATCTTACAATAATCGCAGGTCTTCTCATCTGGTACGAACAATCCACACTTAGCTCCCGCTTCCACTGACATATTAGACATGGTCATACGGCTAGCTACACTCATGGCATCCACCGTACTACCTGTGAATTCAATAGACTGATATGTAGCTCCAGCAGCTGTCAAATCTCCTATAATCCTAAGAATAATATCCTTAGATGTGACATTACCTGGCAGGGTTCCGTCTATTTCTACCTTGATAGACTCAGGTACTCTAAGCCAGAGCTGACCTGTTCCAAGTATACCTGCCATCTCCGTATATCCGATACCTGTTGAGAATGCACCTACACAGCCATAAGTAACGGTATGGCTATCTGTTCCGAAGGCTATATCACCTGGCTTAACATAACCAGCCTCAGTCATAAGCTGATGGCAGATACCATCAGTTCGATGTACGTTCTTGATTCCATATCGCTCAGCGAACTCATCACCCACTCTAAAGTGACGAGTATCATCCACCTGTGTAGCTGGCAGGAAATGATCATATATAAGAACTACTCCATCAGGATTAGCCACCTTACTAAATCCCATCTCCTGAAACTTCTGCACTGCAAAAGGTACCATTATATCATCTATCATGCACCAATCCACATCTACAGTTACAATATCACCAGGTTTTACTTCATGACCCACTTTATTTCCAATTATTTTTTCAACTAATGTATGTCCCATAACACTCCTAATCCAAACCGTTGCGCTTTCTCATCGCTTTTACCAATCCACCTGCATTAAGTATCTCCATGAGATTGTCAGGTAGTGATGCTATCTCATATGTCTTGCCATTGACCTTAATACTCTCTCCAGGTGTAACTACAGCCTCATCCCCCTCTT
>JAILNO010000058.1 GCA_024691465.1 Pseudobutyrivibrio sp.
TATTATGCCGGCTGCGGGACTTGAACCCGCACGATGTTGCCACCAACAGATTTTGAGTCTGCCTCGTCTGCCAATTCCGACAAGCCGGCGTCCGAAAAATAGTATACTAAATACCCCTTTTATTTTCAACCAAAATAAAGGATTTTTTCAAAATAAAATCCCGCCTAAACAGGCGGGATTCTTCATTATAATAAGCTGTCAACTACGCCCATTCCTTCGAATGTAGCCAGGTAATTCTTAATGGTCTCAGGCTTCCTGATGAGCTGATAGCTGCCGTCCTCCTTGAGTAGCACCTCAGCGCTCTTAAGCTTGCCATTGTAGTTATAACCCATGGAATAACCGTGAGCTCCTGTGTCATGAATGAAGAGCACATCTCCCATATCAATCTTAGGAAGCTTGCGGTCTACAGCAAACTTATCACAGTTCTCACAGAGGGAGCCTGTCACATCATATACCTGGTCCTCAGGTGCATCTTCCTTACCAAGTACTGTCACATGATGGTATGAACCATATACAGCTGGTCTCATGAGATCTACTGCGCAGGCATCCACTCCGATGTACTCCTTATAGATGTGCTTCTCATGGATTGCTGTAGTAACAAGTCCACCGTAAGGTCCCATCATAAAACGGCCCATCTCAGTGAAGATAGCCACATCACCTAATCCTGCTGGTACAAGTACCTCATCGAATACCTGGTGAACCCCCTCACCGATTACGGCGATATCATTAGGCTGCTGGTCAGGTCTATATGCAATACCTACACCACCTGATAAATTAACGAAGCTAATCTCTATTCCAGTCTGTTCCTTAAGCTCTACGATTAGCTCGAAGAGTGTCTTAGCAAGTGTAGGATAATAGTCATTAGTTACTGTATTAGACACTAAGAATGCGTGGATACCGAACTCCTCTACACCCTTATCTCTAAGGATCTGGTATGCCTTAAAAATCTGCTCCTTAGTCATACCATACTTGCTGTCACCAGGGTTGTCCATGATACCATTAGATAGCTCATATACTCCGCCTGGATTGAATCTGCAGCACATCTTCTTAGGGAAGTGTCCTACGCTCTTCTCATAGAAATCGATATGTGTAAAGTCATCTAGATTGACGATTACACCCAGGTCATCAGCATACTGAAACTCGCTGGCTGGTGTATCGTTAGATGAAAACATAATGTCATCATTCTTAAATCCTAACTCGTTAGAAAGTGCAAGCTCTACATAAGATGCACAGTCCACACCGCATCCCTCTTCCTGCAGAATCTTAAGGATAAATGGGTTAGGGTTAGCTTTTACTGCGAAATACTCCTTGAAGCCCTTATTCCAGCTGAAGGCAGCATTAACAGCTCTAGCATTCTCTCTGATTCCCTTCTCATCGTAGATGTTGAAAGGAGTAGGGATTGTCTTAGTAATCTCTTGAATCTTTTCTTTTGTAACAAATGGGGTTTTCATAGATAATTCATCTCCGCTAATGTATTTTTTAGTACTTCACAATTCTCTGTCTCAGGAAGGTTAGCAAGTAGATTCTTAAGGTCCGCCTCAATCTCCTCCTTAGAGGCTGTACGGGAAATATAATTAGCGTATGGCACATCGGCTCCTCGCTGCATTATAGCCTTAATATTCTTAACATAGTTCTGAGTCTCCTCGTATGGTGGTACGCCATCATACTGATTCACCACTGTACTGCCTGCATTGTATGCGGCCAGTGCCTTCTCCACATTACCACTGTATTCCTCAAGCTTCTGTGAGATATACTTAGCCCCCGCCATGATATTGTCATAGGCGTCAAAGGGATGCTCGAGCCCAAGCTCTGTGGCAGTCTCAGGCATAATCTGCATGATGCCCATAGCACCAGACTTGCTGACAGCATCAGGATTGAAGCCTGACTCCTGCTGTGCCATGGCTGTAAGTAGATCATAGCTGACGCCGAACTTCTGGCTGGCTTCAATAAATATATCCTTATAGGATGTAGCTGTGGAAATGGTATCTGCCACTGTGGCTGTGTTAAGTGCCTTCTGAAAAGCACTGCTATTATTGCCTGCCACCTTAGCTGCAGAAGTACTAGAATCTGGTCCCTCAATCACTTCTTCATAAGTAACTACTGAACCTGGAGACACTACCGAAATTTTCATACTCTTTCACCTTGTAATTCCTTGACAATGCCACCCAACTTTGATATCCTTTTTCTTGCTGAACAAGCAAGCTGGTGTGGCTCAGAGGTAGAGCACTTCCTTGGTAAGGAAGGGGTCACGGGTTCAATTCCCGTCACCAGCTCTTTTTTATTTCTCTGATTTATTTAGGAACACTTTACCATAATAAAGTAACCTTGTAAACCGATTTTGTACAATTGATTCTTAATTATATATAAGGAGGCATTATGGATACTAAGAGTTATGTTGATTACATGGTTGATGAGACAGTTAAGATTCTTGACATCGACAGTCCTACAGGCTTCACTGCTACTGCTGCCAAGCATCTCATGGCTGAGTATGAGCGTTTAGGCTATCATCCTACACTCACCACTAAGGGAGGCATCCTGGTGGACTTAGGTGGTAAGGATACAGCTGATGGTCTATTAATCGAGGCTCATATGGACACCCTAGGTGGTATGGTATGCAAGATTAAGGATAATGGTAACTTAGAGCTTACTCCTCTAGGCGGGTTCAATCCTAACAATGGCGAGTCAGAGAATTGCCGTATCTATACTAGAGACGGTCAGATATATGAGGGTACTTTCCAGCTCAATGATGCTTCAGTTCATGTCAATGATGACTACTCATCTAAGACTAGAGAGTTCAAGGGTATGGAAGTAGTTATTGATGAAGAAGTTACTAGTGCCGATGATACTAAGAAGCTTGGTATTATGATTGGTGATATCGTAGCTTTTGAACCACGTACCCGTGTTACTAAGTCAGGCTACATTAAGAGCAGATTCTTAGATGACAAGCTATCTGTTGGTATCCTATTAGGTCAAGCTAAGTACCTAGCTGACAATGGCATCACTCCAGACAGAAGGATATACCATCATATCACAGTATATGAGGAGGTAGGTCACGGTGCTTGCGGTACAGTTCCTGAGGGTGTTACAGAGATACTTTCTGTTGATATGGGATGTATAGGCGATGGCTTAGATTGCAGAGAGACTCAGGTCAGCATCTGCGCCAAGGATAGCGCTGGCCCATATAATTACGATGTGGTTTCTAATCTCATCAATACAGCTAAGAATCATGATATAGACTTCGCTGTGGATGTTTATCCACACTATGGATCCGATGCTGATGCAGCTCTCAAGGCTGGCTATGATGTGAAGCACGGACTCATCGGAGCTGGTGTATATGCCAGCCACGGTTATGAGCGTTCTCACAAGAAGGGTGTGGAGAATACCTTCAAGCTCTTAATACATTATGTTCAATAGTTACTTTTTATAAAACAAGGGATTTAACCAGACGGTTAAATCCCTTTAGTATTATATGCATGCTCTGATATATAGATCTGTACGCTCTCTTAGATCCACGAACTCACCATTGTCCAGCTGTACCAGTGGACTGGATAGAGCATTCTTTTTAACTAGAGTAATCAAGCCTCTACTGTTATCTGAAAGGAGGACTCCTGTGCCAATATATGACTCGGCTATATTCTGAAGGAAATTCTGAAGAATACTCTGATCATACTTGGTCTGATCCTGCCTCTGGAACTGAGCAATTACCTCGAATGGACATATGCCAGCTCTATAGCACCTATCTGCTGTCATAGCATCATACACATCTGTAATAGCAATTATCTTAGAATACTTGTTGATGAAATCCTTAGTCAGACCATAAGGATAACCACTGCCGTCATTCCTCTCATGATGCTGTAAAGCCGCCAGCTTAATACGCCTGTCTATTGGCAGATCACTGAGGAGATTGTAGCCTAAGAGTGGATGTTCAGCCATCCTTCCGAATTCCTCTGCATTGAGCTGTCCTGGCTTGGTAAGAATCTCCTGTGGAACAAGGGACTTACCTATATCATGGTATAGACCACACATAGTAAGCACATCTAAATCCTTCTCATCGGTAATCCCCAGCCAGCTGCCACATACTCGAGATATGATAGCCACATTGACTGAATGCTTGTAAGTATTAGTATCTAACTCCTGTATGTTAAGCATCATAGCCATAATCCCCAGGCCTGTGGAATGCTTATCAAATACTGTGTGTATCTCCTTAAGGAGCTCATCATCCTTCAGCGGAGTCTGCTTATTGACGAAATCATATACAATCTGTTCCAACTGATTAGAGCACTTCTCATAAGCCCTCTTGAACTCAGCGAACTCCTGACTGTTCTTAATTCTCCAGGATTGAGTCTCGCCTATGAATTCATCTGGTGCATCGAATTGATACTGCTCAATTGCATCCTCTTCATCCTGTATCCACAGCTGCTGGATGCCATAGTAGCTCACATGTAAGAGCTGCTGCGCATTGATGGCAGTGCCACGCTCGGCCAGCACCTGTCCCTTGGGACTGAGAATCTCCTCCGCCAGAATCATTCCAGGTTTTATTTCAGATACATTTATTTGTCTCATAACTACTCCTGATTCAAGTAAAAAAGGAAATGGGCGTACTTGCCCATTTCCTATAATAGTTATCTAGCACCTTTATCGTAAGGAATACCCTCTGCCTTAGGCGCACGAGAATTCTGTGATGTAAAGGCAAGTACGATAAGCGAAACAATATATGGGAACATGTTGTAAACAGTTCCTGAAATTGGTAATGCATGTAAGAAGCCAATGCCCATGTATACGTTTGACAGTGATCTAAACAGAGCAAAAAGCACTGCAGACCATGCAATACGCTCTGGCTTCCACTGACCAAAGATCATAACAGCCAGTGCAAGGAAACCTGCACCTGCAACACCATAATCAAAGTGCCATGTAGAGTTAGCTGCTGCTATGTAGATAATACCACCGATACCGCCTAAGAAACCTGACATAAGTACGCCAGCGTATCTCATAGTGTATACGTTGATACCTACTGAATCTGCAGCCTGTGGATGCTCACCACAAGCGCGCAATCTAAGTGCAAACTTAGTCTTGTAGAAGAATGTAATTGCAACGATTAGAAGAACTACTGCTACTACTACGAACCAGCTGAGCTGGAGACCACCGATGCTGAACATGAAAGCATCATGTCCTCTGACATAATCAAGCTTAGCAGAGAAATCTGTACCGCCTGAACGAGCTGTATTGAAGCCCTTGATAATAACAGTTGCAGCTGCTGTAGCAAGCATATTGACAGCTGTTCCGATAAGTGTCTGATCAGCCTTGAAGTTGATACAAGCTACTGCAATTAAAAGTGACGAAAGCATACCAGCTGCTGCCGATGCAAGCAGTGTAAGTACCACTACTGTAAACTTACTAGCATCTGCTGGTAGTAGAACCATAACCATGGCACCTGCCATAGCACCGAATACCATGATTCCCTCAAGTCCTAAGTTGATGATACCACTACGCTCTGAGAACATACCTCCCAAAGCAACCAGGATAAGAACAGCTGAGAAAATGAGTGTGTATTGAATAAGTAATAAGAATCCTGCCATCTCCTACACCTCCTTCTTTTCAGCCTTGTCCGGCTCAGCATTAGCATTGTTCTTAACCTTGCCTGGACGATCAAGTATTGTCTTAAAGAATAATACGAATCCACAGAGATAGATAATAATAGCAATCATAAGATCTGCTACCTGAGGATTGTAATAGTTAGTGTTGAGGTACTGTCCACCAAGTGTGATGTACTCAACAAATAAACCTGCGATAATTGCGCCGATTGGATTAAGTCCACCAAGGAATGCAACAGCGATACCTGTGAATCCCATGCCTGGAACTGATGAAGCAATCTTGAAATGCTCAATACCTGTTAAGTAGTATAGACCTGCAGCCATACCAGCAATAGCACCAGAAATAACAAGTGTAAGAATAATATTCTTCTTAGCATTCATACCTGCATATCTAGCAGCATCCTTATTATGACCTGTAGCCTTAAGCTCATAACCAAATGTAGTCTTGTTAAGAACTACTAAGATAACGATAGCAACAATAATTGTAATTGGAATAGCAATTGTCATGTACTGATTGCCACCAAAGAACTCATTCATGAATCCAGGAAGAAGTCCTGATGGATTAAGCTCAGATATCTCATAAGTCTCAGACTTACTCTGATTCATACATGACTCAGCGCCCAATATAATGTTACAGATATATAGGCCAATCCAGTTGAGCATGATACCTGCGATTACTTCGTTGACATTGAAGAGTGCCTTGAAGAAACCAGCAAGGAGTCCCCAGATTGCACCAGCAGCGATAGCTGCGATAAGGCATAACGCCCAGTTCCATCCCAATGCAAGGGATGTATAGAGGCTGGCGATAATACCTACTGTGTACTGTCCAGCAACACCGATATTGAAAAGGCCTGCCTTGTATGCAAATAGGATTGCCTCTGCACATAGAATAACTGGAACTGACTTAACAAGGAAAGATCCCATGTACTTCATAAGAGTATTAGTACTTGCTATTCTATATTTGAAAAAGTTGGTAAGAATAGCAGCCATACCCTCACCAGCATGCTCTGCATTCATGAACCAAAGAATAATAAAACCTAAAATGATACCTAAGATGGCACACAAAACTGAAGCTAGTAATGTCTGTACACCCGGTCTTTTAATAAAGCTAACTTTCTCTTCCATTACTTAGCCTCCCTTCCGTTATCACGCTTAGCGCCTGACATATATAATCCTAATTCCTGAAGAGAAGTCTTCTTAGGGTCAACCTCACCTACGATCTCTCCCTCATACATAACTAAGATTCTATCTGAAAGGTTCATAACCTCATCTAATTCAAGAGAAACGAGAAGAATGGCCTTACCATTATCTCTCTCCTTAACAATCTCCTTATGGATATACTCAATAGCACCTACATCCAGACCTCTGGTAGGCTGAACTGCTACGAGTAACTCATGGTCTCTATCCATCTCACGAGCAACGATAGCCTTCTGCTGGTTACCACCTGACATAGAACGAACTATTGTCTGTGCACCCTGACCAGAACGCACATCGAATGCCTTCGAAAGTCTGTTAGAGTACTCACGCATCTCCTTCTTCTTAATCATAGTGCCGCTCTGGAAAGCTGGCTCGAAGTATCTCTGAAGAATCATATTCTCCTCAAGAGTATAATCAAGAACCAGACCATGCTTATGTCTATCCTCAGGGATATGACTCATACCATGTGTATTCTTGTAACGGATAGACTTCTTGGTAATATCCTCGCCACAGAGTGTAATCTTACCACTAGAAATATCATCAAGACCTGTAAGAGCTCCTACGAACTCAGTCTGACCATTACCATCAATACCTGCTATACATACAATCTCTCCTGCTCTAACATTGAAAGATACATTATGTACTGAATCGTTAGAGTGAAGCTTGCTCTTAACGCATACATTCTCAACCTTAAGGACCTCGTCCCCTGGTGTAGCCTCAACCTTATCAACGGCAAACTTAACACTACGACCAACCATCATAGATGAGAGCTCTTCCTTAGTAGTATCCTTAACATCAACTGTTCCGATATACTTACCCTTTCTAAGGATTGAGCATCTGTCAGCAACCTCCATAATCTCATTGAGCTTATGAGTGATGAAAAGGATTGACTTGCCCTCTGCTGCCAAATCCTTCATGATCTTCATGAGCTCATCAATCTCCTGTGGAGTAAGTACAGCTGTAGGCTCATCAAAAATAAGAATATCGTTATCTCGATATAACATCTTAAGGATTTCTACACGCTGCTGCATTCCTACTGTGATGTCCTCTATTAATGCATCTGGATCGACCTTA
Source organism: Pseudobutyrivibrio sp. (assembly GCA_024691465.1). Next base: position 7,863 of record JAILNO010000058.1, read on the forward strand.
AGATTATATTTGTTGGATAACGCAAGAACCTTAGCTCTAGCTTCGTCCTTAGTAAGGAAGCCGAACTTATTAGGCTCTGATCCTAGGATGATATTGTCCAATACAGTAAAGATATCAACCAACATAAAGTGCTGATGAACCATTCCAATACCTAAATCAGTAGCATCATTAGGATTGTTAATCTTAACCTCTTTACCGTCTTTCTTAATAACTCCCTTTTCTGGTGTATAAAGTCCGAACAATACGCTCATAAGTGTGGACTTACCGGCACCATTTTCACCAAGAAGTGCATGAATCTCTCCACGCTTTAACTGCAAAGTGATATCATCATTTGCAATTATGCCTGGAAATTCCTTTGTGATATGCAACATCTCAATTACATAATCTTCCATCGCAATACCTTTCTGAATAATTATTATTATTTTGATTTAAGCTAACTCGTTAGCTAGCAAAACCATAAAAAGCAATACAGTATCTGTATTGTATTTTAAGACTTTGCTTTATTCTAAAAAAAAGGGAAGGATAAGTCCTTCCCTTTATAAAAGACTGTTTAAACTAACTATTAGTGAATGTTGTCGTACTCTGTAACCTTGATTTCAACAGAAGGCATAGCGTCAATTGAGCTATCAACTGTGATTGTACCATCGTACATCTGACCAACAAGAGTATTGTAATCATCAACTGTAAAGTTCTTCATTGACCATGTATCAGTTGGAAGCTGTACATAGTTAACTGAAGCATCTGTACCAGAAACAATACCGAGGTTCTCGATCTTGCCTGAGTAGTTAGACCAGTTGCCAGCGAATAAATCTGTAAGTGTAGCCTCAACAGTTGCGCCAAGACCCTTCATAGCAGAAGTTACGCAGAGGTCATCAACACCATACTGGTTAGAGATTGTGCCTGACTGATCAACATCGACACCGATTACCTTACCATCAACGCCTGGCTTAACAGCAGCCTCGCAAGCAGATGTGTAGATACCACCACCACAAGCGAATACTACTTCTGTACCATTTGAATACCATGTATCCATCTGAGCTGTAATAGCGTCATCACCGTAGAACTGACCACCATATACGTAGTTAACTTCTACATCTGATGTGTTACCAAGCTCAACTGCAGCCTCGTTAGCACCCTGAACGAAACCGAATCCATAACGGATAACAGCAGGAACAGCCATACCACCAAGGAAACCAAGCTTAGTATAACCTTCCTTAACAGCTGCATAACCAGCCATATAACCAGCGAGCTCTTCCTGATATGTGAATGAGCAAACATTCTCTGGAAGTGTATAGTCGCCGAAATCGCCTTCACCACAATCAAGAGCGATGATTGTTACATCAGGATAATCCTCTGCAACAGCCATGATCATGTTAGCAAATAAGTAACCTGGTACAACAATAACGTTGTAACCATCTGTAACAGCATTCTCAAATGAAGCGATACGAGCATCATCTGAATCCTCTGTTGGCTTGTAGTACTGGAAGTCTACACTATTTGCCTCAGCAAAAGCCTTAGCAGCCTCATAAGTTGTCTGGTTGAATGACATATCTGTGATATCACCAGAATCTGTAATCATTGCGATCTTATAATCGCTTGCTGCTGTAGCATCTGCAGCACCCTCTTCTGTTGTAGCAGCACTATCAGACTTAGCAGCGCTATCATCTGATGAAGATCCGCATCCAACAAACATAGTAGCTACCATTGAAGCTACAAGAAGTACGCTTAATAACTTCTTTTTCATTATTTCATTCCTCCTATATATCTTGCTTCTCCTAAAAACTCCCGAGAAACACTTAGTTAAATTATAATTTATTTCTGATTTTTTGCAACTGTTCTTACGTAACTTTAAATCAGAATAAATCTCTATTTTTTAAGATTTTTAGGTCCAAATCCGAGAGGTAAAATCTCCTTTAAACTTTTCTCAGTTATATCAACATCGTCCTCGGTAAGCTTAGATAAATCCTTCACATGTCTTGCCTCAGCTAAAAGTACTCTAAATGTCTCTGGATCACAGAACTCATTTAAAACCTGTCTGCACACTCCACATGGAGCACACAATGGGAGGTCATCTAAATCATCCATGCCGCCTACAACAGCTATAGCTGTAAACTCCATATCACCCTCGCTGACAGCCTTAAATACGGCAGTTCTCTCAGCACAGTTAGTAGGAGTATATCCAGCATTCTCTATATTACATCCCTTATAAACCTTACCATCCTTGCAAAGCAGAGCTGCCCCTACCTTGTGATGTGAATAAGGAGTATAAGCCATCTCTCTAGCCTCTAAAGCCAGTTTAACTAACTCGAAATCTGTCATGTTACTCACCCACCTCTGTAGCATTTAATTCTGTATCATCCGCTGCAATATATACTGCAGCCTGCTTACCCCACTTGTTGCTAGGGTATAGCTCGATGACTCTATTGAAGCACTCAAGTGCTAATTCAGGCTGGTCTGTAAGTCGATAGCAATCTCCCAATAGGAAAAGTGCTGCACCATTATTGTAAGTCTCATCTGTATCAACTACAGTCTTGAAATTAACTATGGCACTCTCGTAATTTTCTTCTGTATAGAAGTTGTTACCATCATCGTAATATCCCTGAATAATAGTAGGAGAAAGTGTAGCATACAAGCTATCATATGCCTGCTTGCCCTGCTCTCCTAACACTTCCTTGGTAACTAGTTGAATATATTCACTAGCTGCCGCACTATCACCTGAATTGTACGAGTTCTGTGCAGCGAATAGATTATCATAAGAAGTAGCCACATCCTGCTTGTCAGCATATGCGCTCAGCTCATTCTTAAGACTATCTATCTCCTCCTGTAAGCTGTCATTATTGCTCTTAGCCTCTGACAGCTCCTCATTTAAGGAGATAACAGTCTGGCTGTTGCCATCTGTCATATTGTCCCTAACTGTAGGTACAACTAAGAAGAAGCATATCAGAAGACCAATCACTAGTCCTAACAGGATATTAACGAAGCTTGCCCTGGAAGTATCCAGCATGCTTCTGAAGGAATTCTCCGACATGATGACTGTGTCATTACCATCTGCAAAAGTAACTACATCGTTCTTCTTGCGATGACGACCTGTATTCTGCTCCTTGAGGCGTTCCTTAACCTCATGGATATATCGTATAGTCGTAGTATTGTTACTGTCTATCTTGGCTGCGGCAGAAAGAACCTTTCTGGCATCAGCGTATCTTTTCTCCTGTATGTATAGAAGAGCTAATAGTTGATTCGCCTTTACGAAGTTAGGATTCTGACTGATAACCTTCTTGAGCTGAATCATAGCCAGATCTCTACTGCCACTCTTACAATATTCAATTGCCTGATTGTATTTCTTGATTGTGGAATTGACTTTGCTGAGCAGACCAGGAGCATTCTCAATCTCGGCCAGATATCTGTCAGCATCTGGATTGTCTTCCTCCTGGAGATTCTTAGAGAGAACCCACTCATTAAGAGCTCTAACCATCTCGCCAGTCTGGTAGTAACATAGACCTAGCAAGTTCCTGGCTCTAGTATTGTATTTATAATACTGCAGGGAAGATTTCAGAGACTCAATTGCCCCCGATAGATCCTTGACCTTAGCCTTCTCCAGACCCTGATTATAGAACACATA
>JAILNO010000083.1 GCA_024691465.1 Pseudobutyrivibrio sp.
TTTGGCATAGAATGTAGGTTGCACTATTGTGGTGCAGTGTGCATTGCTATGCCATTTTTTATTGGCGTAAAAAGTGCTATTTTTCGAGATAAGATATATCCAAAATTTAAAATATTATGAGAGGTGGAACGTCAATGGAGAAAAACAGAATACGTCCAGTGAAAGCTGGAAAGAACTTGCGTATGAGTTACTCGAGACAAAAAGAGGTACTTGAGATGCCTAACTTAATCGAGGTCCAGAAAAACAGTTACGACTGGTTTGTTAAGGACGGATTAAAGGAAGCATTTGCAGATATCTCTCCTATTCAGGATAGGGGTAATCAGCTTGAGTTACATTTTGTTGACTTTACACTGTGCAAGGATGAGGTGAAATATACAATTCCACAGTGCAAAGAAAGAGATGCAACATATGCTGCACCTTTAAAGGTAAAAGTGCGCCTTGTTAACAAGGAGTCCGGCGATATGCAGGAGCACGAAATTTTTATGGGTGATTTGCCACTTATGACTGAGACTGGCACATTTGTAATTAACGGAGCAGAGCGTGTAATCGTCAGCCAGTTAGTTCGTTCACCAGGTATCTACTATGCAATTGGTCACGATAAGATTGGTAAGGAGTTATATTCATGTACTGTAATTCCTAACCGTGGTGCTTGGCTTGAATATGAAACAGATTCCAACGACGTTTTCTATGTACGTGTAGACCGTAACAGAAAGGTACCTGTTACAGTTCTTATTCGTGCGCTTGGTTTAGGTACAAACCAGGAAATTATAGATGTTTTCGGTGAGGAACCAAAGATTCTTGCTACATTTGCAAAGGATCCTTCAATTACAGAAAAGAACCCACAGGGTAGCTACGAAGGAGGTCTTTTAGAGCTCTATCGTAAGCTTCGTCCAGGTGAGCCACTTGCTAAGGATAGTGCTGAATCGCTTATTCACGGCATGTTTTTTGACCCTAGACGTTATGACCTTGCTAAGGTAGGACGCTATAAGTTCAATAAGAAGCTTATGCTTAGAAACCGTATTACAGGTCAGGTTCTTGCTGAGGATGTTGTTGATACAACTACAGGTGAAATCATCGCTACTGCTGGCACAAAGGTTACTTTACAGCTCGCTGATGATATCCAGAATGCTGCAGTTACACATGTATACATTCAGGCAGAGACACGTAACGTAAAGGTTCTTTCTAATATGATGGTAGACATCACAAAGTTTGTTGATTGTGATGCAGAATCGCTTGGTATTACTGAGCTTGTATACTATCCAGTACTCGAGAGAATTCTTGCTGAGAATACAGAAAAAGAGGATATCGAGGATGCAATTGCTCGTTCAGTTGCTGACCTTATTCCTAAGCACATCACAGTTGAGGATGTATTTGCATCAATCAACTATAACATGCATTTAGAGTACGGCATTGGTAAGGATGATGATATCGATCACCTTGGAAACCGTCGTATCCGTGCTGTTGGTGAGTTATTACAGAACCAGTATAGAATCGGTTTATCACGTCTTGAAAAGGTTGTACGTGAGCGTATGACTACACGTGATTTAGAGGATATTTCTCCTCAAAACCTTATAAATATTAAGCCTGTTACAGCTGCTATCAAGGAATTCTTTGGTAGTTCACAGTTGTCACAGTTCATGGATCAGAACAATCCACTTTCAGAGTTGACACATAAGAGACGTCTTTCAGCTCTTGGTCCTGGTGGTCTTTCAAGAGATCGTGCCGGATTCGAGGTTCGAGACGTTCACTATTCTCACTATGGACGTATGTGCCCTATCGAGACACCTGAAGGACCTAACATCGGTCTTATCAACTCTCTTGCAAGCTATGCTCGTATCAATGAGTACGGCTTTATTGAGGCGCCATACAGACGTATTGATAAGTCAGACCCAGAGAACCCACGTGTAACAGACGAAGTTGTTTACATGACAGCAGATGAAGAGGATAACTACCATGTAGCACAGGCTAATGTCAAGCTTGACGAAGAAGGCCACTTCATGAGAAAGAACGTATCTGGTCGTTTCCGCGAGGAGACACAGGAATACGATAAGAAGATGTTCGATTACATGGACGTATCTCCTAAGATGGTATTCTCAGTTGCTACTGCATCTATTCCATTCCTTCAGAACGATGACCCTACACGTGCCCTCATGGGATCAAACATGCAGCGTCAGGCCGTTCCTCTTCTTACTACAGAAGCACCAGTTGTTGGTACAGGTATGGAACCTAAGACAGCTGTCGATTCAGGTGTCTGCGTAGTCGCAAAGCGCGCAGGTATCGTTGAGATGTCTGAGACAAACAGAATTATCGTTAAGGCTGACGAAGACGGAACAAGAGATGAGTACACACTCTTCAAGTTCACACGTTCTAACCAGTCTAACTGCTATAATCAGCGCCCTATCGTATTTAAGGGTGACCATGTAGAAGCTGGCGAGGTTATCGCTGATGGTCCTTCTACAAAGAATGGTGAGCTTGCTATTGGTAAGAATCCACTTATCGGATTCATGACATGGGAAGGTTACAACTACGAGGATGCGGTTCTTCTTTCAGAGCGCCTCGTTCAGGATGATGTTTATACATCTATCCATATTGAAGAGTACGAAATCGATGCTCGTGATACAAAGCTTGGACCAGAGGAAATCACACGTGATGTTGCTGGTGTAGGTGATGATGCTCTT
>JAILNO010000104.1 GCA_024691465.1 Pseudobutyrivibrio sp.
GTTTCCATCAACCCGCTAATGTAAATTTCTCGCTAAATCTAAACAATACTACTTACCTTTCACATGATTTATCTACCGAATAGTTACACTTTTAAATTCTCCATAATAACGACTGTCTACGTGACAGTCGTTATTTTTTTGTTATAATGGTCTCATGAATGATAAACAGATAGAATGCTTTATAGAAACAGGTAAGCACTTAAGCTTCACAAAAGCCGCACAGAATCTATATCTTCCACAGCCAGCTGTCAGTAGATATATCTCTGCCCTTGAGGAGGAGCTAGGTGTGACACTCTTCATCCGTGAGAACAGTCGTAACATCTCTCTTTCAGATGAAGGCACCTTATATTTTAATTTTTTCCAGCGCTATAATGCTGAGCTTCATAACATTCGCAAGATGTTAGCACACACCACTTCCAATATCCGCTTAGGATACAATATCGGTTGGAATGTCTCATCATTTCTTCCTAAGGTGGTTAATGAGCTCAGGAGCGAGAATCCTGACTTCATGATTTCCTTCGAATGCCTTAGTTTCAGAGACCTGCTACAGGCTCTTGAGGATAAGCATCTGGATGCAATTATTACTTCGGATGATTATGTGGAGGGTAAGTCTGATTTAGTTAGATATAAGTTCACCAGTATACCTAGAATAGTCGTATACTCTGAGCTCTTACCAGGATATGATAAGCTCAAGTCGGCAGCTGATTTCGCACCATATACCTTCTATATGATCGATGACCCTAGAGTAGGTCAGCTCTGCCAGGATATTGAGTTACTTTTTAGGCCTTATGGATTCGTGCCTAAGTTCACAGCCGTGCCTAATATTAATACTGTGTTCGCATCAGTTGAGAATGGTCTGGGAGTGGCGGTACTCGATGGCTGGTACCAGGGAATACACCACCCAGGAATCCATTATCATAATCTCAACGATCAGCTCGCTATATCAATGGCTTGGAACAGAAGTACTATCTCTCCAACCCTTGATACTCTCTATAAGAAAATCAATGAGCATTTCTCATCTATAGATTAATTAAGACCGCAATCCTTTGCCAGTGCTTCAAATGCTGGCAAAGAGCGTTCTATCATCTTATAATCCACGCAATAAGCAATTCTTACATAACCAGGGCATCCGAAGGTCTTAGTAGACACTAAGATAATGTGATGCTTCTTAGCCATTGCTACGAATTCAGCCTCATCCTCAAATGGTGACTGCATGAATAGGTAGAATGCACCCTGAGGCTTGATAACATTAAATCCAAGCTCTGTAAGCTTGTTATATAGTAGTTTCCTGTTCTTATCGTAGAACTCTAAATCTACATCCACATCTAAGCATCTAGATACTACCAGCTGGAAAAGAGATGGAGCATTGATGTAACCGATACATCTATTGGCTACTGACATGGCGTTAATCATCTCATCATAGCAATCCATATGTTTAGAGAGAGCCATGTATCCAATACGCTCGCCTGGAAGTGATAATGTCTTAGAGAATGAATAAATATATATACTATTCTTGATTATAGAAGGGATGAATGGTACTTCGTCTCCATCATATACAAGCTCCCTATAAGGCTCATCTGCAAGCACATAGATAGGATGGCCCACTCTCTTCTCTGCTTCCTCCATAATCTTGGCAAGCTTAAGCAGTGTCTCCTTAGGGAATACCTTACCTGAAGGATTGTTAGGATTATTTACAATTACACAGCGAGTCTTCTCATTGATGAGTGACTCAAAAGCCTCTAGATTAAGGTCAAAATCATCCATCTTAGCTGGCACTACAACTAGGTTGCCGCCATAGTTAGCCACATAGCTTCTGTATTCGCCAAAATATGGAGCAAAGGCAATTACCTCATCCTCATATCCTAGAAGAGCTCTAAAGATGCAGTTCATAGCACCTGCTGCACCTACTGTCATAATTACATCATCCGCTGCATAGTCCATGCCAAACTTCTTATTTAGGTTCTTAGCCACATTCTCTCTAACCTCATCAAAGCCTGCATTCTTCATATATCCATGCACATATGCATCCGGATTCTCGGCAATTACATCCTTAATAGCAGCTGTAACCTCAGCTGGTACTGGAGCTGCTGGATTACCAAGACTGAAATCATATACATTCTCAGCACCTACTTCAGCTGCTAGCTGTAAGCCTTC
>JAILNO010000110.1 GCA_024691465.1 Pseudobutyrivibrio sp.
AGGCTACGGATAATCTTACTGAGGCCCTGAGGTGAAAGGAAAAGTTTGCTAGCTGCCACCTGGAGATTCCTCTCCTCATATACAGTTTGAAAACATTTAAAATTACGTGTATTCATAGGCTTATTTTAAGAGGATTACAGATTATTTGCAACCTCAAAAGCATCCCAAATGCCATACATAATGTTAGAAACCTGTCTAGCATCACCTAGTAGATAGATCTCGTCTACATCATTCCTATGCGCATTGTAGAGTGTGTTCTCACTAGCGTAACCAACACAGAGAACTACGCTATCTGCTGCGAGTTCCTTAGTGTCATCGCCAACTGTAGCCTTGAGCACACCATTCTTGAACTCAGAAACTCTAGCGCCTGTAACTACATCGATGCCATTAAATGGAATAAGCTTCTCAAGCATTTCCTTGTTAGCTGAGCAAAGTGGTCCATTAACAGCCATGAGCTTATCAAGCGCCTCTACGATAGTAACCTGCTTACCCTTCTGAGCAAGGTCAAGAGCCAGCTCGCAACCTACGAGACCACCACCGACTACGGCTACCTTGTCTCCTGTCTCCTTCTCACCTAAGAGTACCTGCTCAGCTGAGAATACCTTATCATCATCCCCAAGTGGGAACATCTTAGGACGTGAACCTGTAGCGATAATAACTGCATCGTACTGTGAATCAAGTACTTCCTTATCAGTAGCTCTAGTGCCCATGTGTACTTCCACATTGAGACGAACCATCTCGTCCTCGTACCATTTTGCGAGAGCGATATCGTCCTCCTTGAAAGCTGGAGCGCCACCAGGGATAAGATTACCTCCCAAGCGGTTAGAAGCCTCGAATAATACAGGCTCATGTCCTCTCTCAGCAAGAACTCTAGCAGCCTCGCAGCCTGCCACACCACCGCCGACGATGAGTACCTTTTTCTTCTTAACAACAGGATTGTACTGGTTAAGCTTCTCCTTGCCAGCCTGTGGATTAACTGCACAGTTGATGAGTGAGTATGTCTGAATACGACCCATGCAACCCTCCTGACAGCTGATGCAAGGACGGATCTGGCTAAGCTCGTCGCGACGAATCTTATTGACGATATCTGGATCTGCAAGTGTAGGTCTACCAAGTGAAACCATGTCGCAGATATCTGAATTCAAGCACTCAAGAGCTGTATCTGGATTGTCCACACGACCTGCCATGATTACAGGGATATTGACATGCTCCTTAGTAATCTTAGCAAATTCCTTGTATGGAGCCTTCTCCATATACATTGGTGGGTGATTCCACCACCACGCATCGTAAGTACCAGCATCTACATCAAGTGCATCGTAACCGTACTTCTCAAGTAACTTAGCAGCCTCGATACCTTCCTCGATATCACGGCCTTTCTCTTCGAATTCCTCTCCTGGGAGTGCGCCCTCACGGAAGTCCTTAATCATAGACTTAAGAGAGAATCTCATTGCAACTGGGAAGTCCCATCCGCAAGTCCTTGCGATCTCCTCACGGATCTCCTTAGCGAATCTCAATCTGTTCTCTAAGCTTCCGCCGTACTCATCTGTTCTCTGGTTGAAGAATGAGATTGCGAACTGGTCGATGAGGTATCCCTCGTGCACAGCGTGAATCTCCACACCATCGAAGCCTGCGCGCTTAGCATTGTAAGCACCCTTACCGAAGCTCTCCACGATACCGTGAATCTCCTCAACTGTAAGTGGACGGCAAGTCTTATCAAGCCATCTGTGAGGAACTGCTGATGCAGATACAGGTGGGAACTCACCCAAGTTAGTAGGAATTGTAACTCGACCGAATCCACCTGACATCTGTAAGAATATCTTAGAGCCGTATGCGTGTACACGCTCTGTCATCTCCCGGCTGGTTCTTACGAACTGAACTGGGTTGTATGTTGAGTTAGGTGTATTAGGAAAAGAAGGTTTCTCAACCTCTGTATCTGAAAATGTTACACCTGTGATGATAAGACCGATGCCACCCTTAGCACGTCTTGTGTAGTAATCTATACCTCTGTCATTCCATCCGCCTTCAAAGTCACCAAGACCAAGTGGTCCCATAGGTGCCATTGCATAACGGTTCTTAATCTCAAGCTTACCAATTTTGATAGGCTCAAATAGTCCCTGGTACTTCATTGAATAATCCTCCTACCTACTTTGATTTTTTTCAATTTAGTTTCTATGCCATTTGTTTAACCAGGAATTGTTAAACTTTTATCATGTGAGTTAATTTTATAGCACAGGCACTACCAGAGCCATCAACAAAAGGTTGATACTGTTCAACAAATTATTTCATCACTTTTGGAGGCTACATGACTTCTGCATAACAAAAAAGGCAGCAGCGCTAAGTCATCACAGCGCTACTGCCCTTTGTCAATCTTTAACTATCTATCTTCCCTAATTATCTACGATTCTTAATATTAACGAAGTCCTGGTGCTCACCTACGTACTTAGTTGCAGGACGCATTATACGGCCATCGTAGAGTTTGTTCTCAACGTTATGGGCTACCCAGCCAGCTACTCTTGCAATTGCAAATAATGGTGTGTAGAGATCCATTGGGATGCCCAGAAGTTCATATGCAAATCCAGAATAGAAGTCAACGTTTGTTGGAAGTGGTTTCTTTTTTCTGTCATATGTAATCTCATGAACTGTCTCTTCAAAGAGTCTGTAGAAGTTGAAACGCTCTTCGCAGTGTTTCTCTTTGGCAAGTTTCTCTGCAAGGTCTCTTAGTATCTCTGCACGAGGATCGCTAAGTGTGTATACAGCATGTCCAAATCCATATACCAGGCCTGTGTGGTCATACATATTGCCATCTAATAATTCATTTACAACAGCTACAACCTTGTCTTTGTCAGTAGTATATCCAATCTTGTCGATTACTTCTTCCATCATCTTGGCAACTGAGATATTAGCTCCGCCATGTTTTGGTCCCTTGAGAGCTCCAAGTGAACCACAGATAGCTGAGTAGAGATCTGTGCCAGTTGAACCAATTACGACATCTGTAAATGTAGAGTTATTACCACCGCCGTGATCAGCATGAATGAGAAGTATTGCATCGAGAAGATTAGCTTCTCTTTGTGTGAACTTTCCATCAGGACGCAGGAAGCGAAGAATATTCTCAGCTATAGACAGATCCTTGAGCGCGTAATTAATTACAAGGCTCTCGTGGAATGTGTCATGCATCTTGGCCTGATATGCATATATAGCAAGTGCAGGGAACTTGGCAATTAGATTGAGTCCCTTTCTAACTGTTTCGTATACATCCAAATTGTCTGGATCATCGTCATAATTATATAGAGAAAGAGTAAGTGTCTGCAGACGGTTCATAAGATTGATTGATGGTGATCTTAGAATCTCATTAACCAGATACTTATCAGGCAGGTCATAACGCATGGAAAGAGTCTTCTTGAAATCCTTGAACTGTTCAGCTGTTGGAAGAAAACCAAACAGTAACAGGAAGCATGTCTCCTCAAATCCAAAGTTACCCTGACGGTTCTTAATAAGGTCCGTAATGCTATAGCCACGGAATAATAAATCGCCTTCGCATGGGATAACATTTCCTTTGTCATCAACGTTGTAACCTACAACATCAGAAACTCTTGTAAGTCCAATACGGACACCTGTTCCATCATCATTTCGAAGACCTTTTTTGACATTATATTTACTGAATAACTCGTTTGGGATATCAGTATAGTTAGCAGATTGTCCATAGAATCTTGCTAAAATGTAATCATCATGGTAGATAGTACGTGCAGGCATTTCTCTGCTCTCCTTTTTAATACATTTATATTAAAATGTATTGTTGTATACATTTCATTTAAAAAAATTATAGTCCCCTAATTTCAGAAAGTCCAATAGAATATTTTATTAATTTAACGTGATAAAAAGAAGTTGCCCTCGGCGGTGTTTTGTACCGCATGAGAACAACTTCTTTTGCTCCTATATTATTATAAAATACCTTCTTCTATACACAGTTCAATTACTGCTCTGTCTTTTTTTTTCCAAGAAAAGCCCATACAATTCCTGCGACGATTGCGATAGCCATTACTACTATATTGGCGATGGCAATATGCGCAGATGAGAGGTTTGCAGGTGACTGAACTTCTGTGAGTACGTCAGCATTTGAGAAATAGATAAATGCAAAACCTTCTACTCTGCTGCCTACAAGTGTCATAAGTGATGCTGATATAAGGATTGGTGATATAACTTTGAGTATATCTCCTGCAATATCTGCTACCTTTCCAGCAACTCCCTTAATATCTACAAAGCTTATGCATATTCCGGCTACAATTGTTATCATCCCAAGTATTACAAATAACTGAGCCTGTGGAACGCTTCCACCCTGGAAGTATCCTGAAGCGTTTATATTAACCAGATAGAGGATAAACCCTACCAGTGATAATACTAGTGTTACACATCCTGCTATCATTCCAGCTGATAATTTATTCTTCATCTCATTTCTCCTCCTTCTTCTTGTCAGGAACCAGAACTGAAACCACATACATTGCTGCAAATACAATAAGAAGTACTATACTGAGCTTATTGACTACATTAAGTGCATTGTCATACCATGTATTAACCTTTACAGTTGAAACATTGAGTACTGCGCTGTTTGCAAATGTATATAACTGATATTTCAGGTTTTCTCTTGCTGCTTCTACAAGTTCTGCATCGCCGCTTACAGAGTCTTCAGAAATATATGCCCATGTAGCATCTACTCCGCCATCTCCGAGGTTGATATGATTATCATTACTTCCAAAATCAGCAACCATTGTAATTCCAGCCATAATCATTGATTCAGGTGAGAAATAATATCCATTATTCATCATGTCTGTTGAAATGATACCTGTGTATCCCCATTCACCTCTTAGAATATTCTGAAGAAGTGCTACTGAATGAGAAGCATTAACAGGTCCAATTCTGTTAAATGCGATCATTACTGCCATTCCGCCTGCATCTTCGAGTGCTCCCTGGAAGCCTCTAAGATCAGTTTCTCTGAACTTCTGTTCATTCATATACGCAGCAACACCGTTTCTATTATGCTCCTGGTCATTGAAACCAAGGTGCTTAGGTCCATTCATGATACCCTTTTCTGTGCATCCCTTGATGATGCCATAACCGATACGGTTTGTAAGCATTGCATCTTCTGAGATATATTCATAGTTTCTACCGTTATAAGGTGTTCTTCTAAGTGTAAGACCTGTTCCCCAGATTACATATCTCTGAAGCCATAATCCACTGTTACCTTCTACAAGGCCCCATTCATAAGCAAGTTCTGGATTGAATGATGACCCTAGAAGTGTCTGTGAACTTACATTGAACTGATATGTCTTACCTGTTGCTTCATCTGTATATCCTGCTGTAAAGCCGTTAACACCTTCATTCTGGCTAACGATTGGGTTCTCAACATTTGTAAGTGTATCAGACTGGCTACCACCGTGGATAACGGCACCTATAGCCTCATCAATAGTGATTTCTGAAACAAGTTTGCTCCAGTATTCATGATTGATATCACTTACAACATCATATGTCATATCT
>JAILNO010000113.1 GCA_024691465.1 Pseudobutyrivibrio sp.
TATGAGACAGCTATAGGAGCATTTGATTCTTCAGACACTTCGGTAGAGGATATTAGCAAGGCACTTAAGATACTTGCTAGGAAAGCTGGTGTGTTTGGTATGATTGGCGGCCAGGTAGTGGATGTGGAATCAGAGAAGAAGCAGCTTACCATGACTGAAGAGAAGATAGATTTCATCTATGAGCTTAAGACTGGCGCACTCATAGAAGCATCTATGGAGATAGGAGCTGTACTTGCCCATGCATCAGCTGAGCATGTGGCCCTCATTGAAAGGGTGGCATCTAAGATAGGCATGGCATTCCAGATACAGGATGATATCCTTGATATCGAGGGTGATGAAGCAGTGCTTGGCAAGCCTATCGGTTCAGATGAGCGTAACGACAAAGCCACATATGTGACTTTTGCAGGAATTAATAAATCCAAGGAAGAGGTAAAGCGTCTTACAGATGAGGCAATTAAGGAACTTGATAGTCTACCTTACGAGAATGAATTCCTTAAGGAATTGATGAATTACCTTGTCTATAGAGACAATTAGATATAGATATGGTTCTTGATAAGATAAAGCAACCAAACGATATAAAGAATTTAACAGAGCAGGAATTAAGTACTCTCTCAGGAGAGATTAGAGAGTTCCTTATAGAGCATTTGTCTAAGACAGGAGGTCATCTGGCTTCCAATTTAGGTACAGTTGAGCTTACCATAGCTCTTCATCTAATATTAGACTTCCCTCAGGATAAGCTCATATGGGATGTGGGCCATCAGGCTTACACTCATAAGATCCTTACTGGTAGGGCGTCTGAATTCGATACACTTAGACAGTATGGCGGTATTAGCGGATTCCCTAAGCGAGAGGAGAGCAGTTGCGACAGTTTCGATACTGGACATAGTTCTACATCACTTTCTGCAGCTCTAGGTTATTGTATGGCTAGAGATTTGGCAGGGGAGGATTATAAGGTGGCAGCCGTAATAGGTGATGGTGCTCTTACAGGTGGTCTTGCATACGAGGCACTTAATAATGCATCCCGTCTTAAGAAGTCTAATTTCCTGATCATACTTAATGACAATGAGATGTCTATTTCCAAGAATGTAGGTGGTATGTCCACTAATCTAGAGCGACTTCGCACTAGCTCTAAGTATGTAGGCCTTAAGAATAATGTCCTTAATTCCTTAGAGAATTGGCCTAATGGTGATCGCATCATCAGGAAGATTCGCAGTACTAAGAATGGTATCAAGTCATTAATGGTGCCTAATATGGTATTTGAGGATTTAGGTATCATGTATCTTGGCCCAGTAGATGGCCATAATATTAAGGCTATGGTTGAGACGTTTAAGATGGCTACCAGCATAGATGGACCTGTGCTTGTTCATGTCATTACCAAGAAGGGTAATGGATACGAGCCAGCAGAGCGTCACCCATCTAGATTCCATGGTACTGATATATTTGAGATTGAGACAGGACTTCCTAAGCGCAATCCTAATCCAGGATATACTGATGTATTCTCTACAGTTATGCGCAAGATGGGAGATAGAGTCCCTGAGGTAGTTGCTATTACTGCAGCTATGGCTGAGGGAGCTGGTCTCAAGAGATTTAGGAATATGTTCCCAGATCGTTTCTTCGATGTGGGCATTGCCGAAGAGCATGCTGTTACATTTGCTGCAGGTCTTGCCTTAGGTGGTAGGATTCCAGTATTTGCAGTTTATTCGTCATTTTTACAAAGAGCCTATGATCAGATTCTTGAGGATGTGTGCCTCCAGAATCTGCATGTGATATTCGCTATAGATAGGGCTGGACTCGTAGGCGCTGATGGAAGTACACATCAGGGTATATTCGATATTTCATTCCTATCAGCTATGCCTAATATGGTTATTATGGCCCCTAAGAACAAGTGGGAACTATCAGATATGATGAAGTTCGCCGTGGCTTATGACGGTCCAATAGCCATTAGATACCCTAGAGGTGAGGCATATTGTGGACTGGAGGAGCATAGAGCGCAGATTGTACTTGGTAAGTCTGAGGAGATTAAGCCAGGTTCTAAGGTTATGCTATATGCCTTAGGCTCCATGGTTAAGAAGGCTGAAGAGGTTGCGTCACTTTTACAGGAGCAGGGTATCGATGCGGGCATATGCAATGCGAGATTTGCTAAGCCTCTTGATGAGGAATATCTCACTAAGATTAAGGAAGAGTACGATTTAATCGTTACTTTAGAAGAAAATGTTATCACTGGAGGTTTCGGCCAGCAGGTACAGACTTACTTAGATGACAAGGGATATAAGGGACAGATTCTTAAGATTGCAGTTCCAGATGAGTTCGTACGACATGGCAGCGTTACATTACTGTTCCAGGAGCTTAAAATGGACGCTGAATCCATTACTGAACGTGTAATTAAGGCATTAAGGAATTAATATGAAAGAAAGACTTGATATAGTATTAGTAGACAGAGGACTAGCCCCTTCCAGGGAGAAGGCTAAGACCATGATTATGGAGGGCAATGTCTTCGTCAAAGGAAATAGAGAAGACAAAGCAGGGACCAAGATTGATGTGGATGCACCAATCGAGATTCACGGCCAGCAGCTTAAGTATGTAAGCCGTGGTGGTCTTAAGCTTGAGAAAGCCATGACTCATTTCGACATATCACTTGAGAACAAGGTATGTATGGATATAGGCGCTTCTACTGGCGGATTCACTGACTGCATGCTGCAGAACGGAGCTACCAAAGTATTCTCTGTAGATGTAGGTTATGGTCAGTTCGCCTGGAAGCTTAGACAGGATCCTAGGGTTGTATGCATGGAGAAGACTAATATTCGATATGTGACCCTTGAGGATATTGGAGAGCAGCTTGATTTCGCATCAGTTGATGTGTCATTTATTAGTCTTACTAAGGTATTAGGCCCTGCTAAGGCTCTGCTTAAGGATGATGCTGAGATGGTATGTCTGATTAAGCCACAGTTTGAGGCTGGCCGTGAGAAGGTAGGTAAGAAGGGCGTGGTCAGAGACCCAGCTGTTCATGAGGAAGTAATTAACACTATTATTGATTTTGTTAAAGAGATAGGATTCTATGTGTTACATCTGGAGTATTCACCTATCAAGGGGCCAGAGGGTAATATAGAGTATCTTATTCACATTGCTACACAAGAAAAACAGGGGGATGCTATTGATGTGGCTGCAACAGTAGCCATGGCTCACAGCAGTTTAGACAAATAATGAAGAATTATTTAATTGTTGCAAGATCTTTTAGTGATTTACATGAGAAGTATATCAATCTCATCCGAGATTATATTACTAGCCGCGGTGGTATGTGCATATTAGATTTAGATACATGTCCAGATAGCTCCGAGGCTGTTGTTTCTGTGGATGATAATATCGAATGTATAATTACTGTTGGTGGTGACGGAACTGTAGTTAGGGTGGCGCAGAATGTCACTAATCGTAACATACCTATAGTTGGTCTGAACTGTGGTCATCTAGGATATCTATGTGACATGACAGTGGACAACGTAGAGCACTGCCTGGATCAGCTTCTTAGCGACAATTATAAAATAGATGAGCGCATGATGTTAGAGGGCTTCTGTACATGTGATGAGGAGAATCGATACAGAGCTTTGAATGATATCGTTGTCACATCAGATGCGGCTGGATTATATGTGCTCAATATTACTGTCAAGGTTAATGGTATACAGTTATATTCCCACAATTGTGATGGACTAATTGTATCTACACCTACAGGTTCCACAGCCTATAATCTATCGGCTAATGGTCCTATAGTTAGTCCGCATGCAGACTGTATTATTCTTACACCTATTAACCCACACACACTTAATTCCCGCAGCATTATTCTTTCATCTAAGGATGAGGTAGAAGTTAGCATCGAGGCTCGCCACGAGGAGGATGAACCTAGAGCTAATATTATATATGATGGAACGCTTAGACAGGTTCTGAAAAAAGGGGAGATTCTTAAAATGTATCGTTCTAAGATTACATCTAACATGGTTATGCTTGAGAATGTTAATTTCTTGGAGCGTATACGAGCAAGAATGCAGGAGATTTAAATGAAAATTGAAAGACAAGCAAAGATTTTAGAGTTAATTGTTAAGAATGAGATAGGGACTCAGGAGGAGCTCACTGCTCGTCTTGAGGAAGCAGGATTCAATGCCACACAGGCAACTGTTTCTCGTGATATACGAGAGATGAAGCTTACTAAGGTGGCAGATGGTTCTGGCAAGCTTCGCTATGTGGCTTTTAAGACCACAGAGGAAGATATGAATGAGAAATATATTCGCATTTTCTTAGATGGATTTGTTTCCATGGACAATGCGCAGAATATATTGGTGGTCAAGACCGTTTCTGGTATGGCTATGGCGGTGGCAGCTGCTTTAGATCATATGGATTTCCCAGAGATTGTTGGTTCTATTGCCGGGGATGACACAATTATGTGTGCAATTAGAAGTATTGACGACACCGTGCTATTAATGAGCAAGTTAAAGAGAATTATTGAGAATAAGCGTAGGTAAGTGCAAGTACCTTTTTATGAAGTTTGGGACTAGAAAAGGAGAAATAAATGCTAGCAAGTTTGCACGTTAAAAATTTAGCCTTAATTGATGAGGAAGAAATTATTTTTTCAAAGGGTCTCAATATCTTATCAGGTGAGACTGGAGCAGGTAAGTCTATTATATTAGGTGCCCTCCATCTCAGTTTAGGGGATAAGGGTTCTAAGGATTTCCTCAGAGATACTGACTCTGAGGCTCTTGTGGAAGCCGTATACTTGATTAACGATGATAAGACTAAAGAAGCTTTACGAGATTTAGGAGTGGAGCCTTATGATGATGAAGTAATCATGACTAGGAAGATTACTGAGTCTAGGAGTGTAGGTAAGATCAACGGAGAGCAGGTTCCTGCCTCTAAGATGAAGGAAGTGGGTTCGCTACTATTAGATATATATGGCCAGAAGGAGCATCAGTCACTTCTTAATCCTAAGCGTCATATGGAACTCTTAGATGAGTTCGCCAAGGATGACATAGGTGATCTTAAGGTGCGCATTTCAGAGAGCTATAAGAAATATAAAGGACTTACTAAGGAATTAGAGGAAGCTAAAGCTAGTGACATCTCTAAGGAGAGGGAGATAGTCTTACTTGACCATGAGATTAATGAGATAGAATCAGCTAATCTCAAGATAGGAGAGGATGATGAGCTTGAGGCAGAGTACAAGCGCCTCTCTAACTTTAGCCGTACCATGGAGTACTTTGGTAGAGCTCATGAGGCCCTAGCAGGAGATGGTGGTGTCTCAGATGCGTTGAGTTCTGCTATTTCAGATATACGTTACATAGAGGGAATTGATGATAGAGCTACAGAGTTTCTTTCTATGCTTAATGATGCAGATAGTATTATATCTGATTTCAATCGTGAACTATCCAGCTATATGGCTGATGCTGCTTTCGATGGTGAGAGATATAATGAGGTGGAGAGTCGTCTCAATGAGATTAATAGACTTAAGGACAAGTATGGAGCTTCTATTGAGCTAGTACTTGAAGCTCTCAAGGAGAGACAAGATAAGAAGGCCAAGTTCGAATCCTTTGATGAGTACCTTGCAGAGCTTAGTAATAGAGTGGAGGAAGCTACTAAGGAATTAGATGATTTATCAAAGAAGCTTTCAGATATTCGTAATAAGAAGTCTAAGGAACTTTCCTCTAAGATGCAGGAAGCTATGAGTGATTTGAACTTCCTTAATTCAGAATTCGGTATGGATCTTAGAGTTATGGATCACTATACATCTGATGGAGTGGATGAGGGCGAGTTCATGATCTGCACTAATCCAGGTGAGCCACTTAGACCACTTAAGGATATAGCATCTGGTGGTGAGATGAGTAGAATTATGCTTGCCATTAAGACTGTCCTTGCTTCAGGCGGCGGTATTGATACGCTTATCTTTGATGAAATTGATGCAGGTATCTCAGGTAGGACTGCCCAGGCTGTATCTGAGAAGCTATCTACTGTAGCATCTAAGCATCAGGTTATTTGTATCACTCATCTACCACAGATTGCGGCTATGGCCGATACACATTTCCTCATTGAGAAGAATGTTGAGAATGGACATACTATTTCGGGCATTAAGAAGCTATATGATGATGAGACAGTAACTGAATTAGCAAGGATGTTAGGCGGTAGTGCCATTACTGATGCAGTTATTACTAATGCAAAAGAAATGAAAGAATTAGCAGAAGCTTATAAGAATAAAGCTTGATTTTTATTTGAATACTTGTTATATTTAAATCCGCATGACTCGCATGCGGATTTTTCCCTTTTTTATGTCAATTAGATATATATATGACGAATACACAAGTAAATATTGATAAAGAAGCACTTATTAATTCTTTAAAGGAGTTCTCTAAAGATTTAGGAGATAGGATTATTCTTAAGGTTATCAACCTAGAGAAGAATAAGGAATTGTTAGAGACTGTGCCTTATTATGCCTATTTAGACTTGGCTGTTATTTTCTATTATATGATTCCAAGTGAAGATACTGAGGAATTTCATTGTGTACTTATAGATAATAACCTCTATAATAATTGGAATATTAGCATAGAGGATATGCTTGATTTGGCCCAGGAGAATACTCCTAAGCTGTTAGGACTTAAGGTGCAGGGATTGCTAACCACAATTGCTGAGTATATGGATGAAGATTCTCTTAAGGAAATAGCTGAGACAGAGGATCGCAATATGCCACTTTATGTTGCAACTAATAAGAATTGTTGCAATGGGGCAGGAGTAATGCTTTATAAGGATTTATTTAAGGCATTAGCATCTAAGTTTAAGTCAGACCTGTTTGTGATTCCTAGCTCAATCCATGAGATTATTGTAGTGAAAGCAGTAAAAGGCTGCCAGGTAGACACTGACAGCCTCAAGGATATGATTCATTACGTTAATAGAAATGAAGTCCCTGAAGGCGATGTGCTTTCTGACAGCCTTTATTTTTATTCTATGGATGAAGAATCACTAATGATTGCTTAGTAAGCCTTGAGCTTCTTCCACAGAGTAGTTGTGTAATTAAGTGTGTCGGTATCGTAGGCGCTATAGATATCGCAGCGGTCAAGTGTTTCCTTTGTAGGGAATACGGTTTCGTCTGCCAATGTCTCAGCGTCTTCATTATCGGCAACAGTGAGATTAGGAGTTGCATACCACACATATTCGAAATTCTCTGTGGCTGCCTCTTCCTCACACATGAAATCTATCCATTTCATAGCAGCATCATAATGCTTACATGTACGTGGAACGAACCAGGAATCTATCCAGAGATTTCCACCTTCCTTAGGAACGGTATAGGCTAGGTTCTCATTGTATTCCATACCCATGGCTGCCTCACCAGAATAGCAGACTGCCATAGCGGCATCTTCTGATACCATACATTCGTATGTCTCATCCATTAAGTATGCATATACATATTGTTTCTCGTTGCAGAGCATATCGAATGCCTCGTTAAGCTCGTCAATCTCAGTAGTATTAATATCGTAGTTAAGCATCTTAAGAGGAACCATAAATGCATCTCTCTGAGAGTTAATCATAACTATCTGATTCTTGTATGCAGGATCCCATAGACAGTTCCATGAGCTGACAGTTTCCTCATCAACCATCTCAGTATTATATAGGATACCTACTGTTCCGTAGAAATAAGGAACAGTGTACTTGTGGTTAGGGTCAAAGGACTCTGATGCTTCGATAATTGCAGGATCTATATTCTCATAGTACTTAAGAGAGTTGTAATCAATAGGAATTAATTCGCCCTCTTTATTCAGAGTCTCAATCATGTAATCTGAAGTACATATTACGTCGTAATTGATAGAGCCAGCCTTGTACTTGGCATACATATCTTCAACGGATTCGTATTCTTCGTACTTAACTGTAATACCTGTTTCCTCCTGGAAACGCTTAAGCACGTCAGCTTCGATGTACTTACCATAGTTAAGGACAACTAGTGTATCTGTGCTAGCTGCATCATTGCCACATCCCGTAAAGGTAAAAGAGCTGGCAACGATTAGACAAAAGAGGCTGGTTAATGTGATAAGTTTCTTCATACGCGTTCCTTAACCTCCTTATTGTTATTACCCTTGAAGTTGGTAGCGATCAACATTACGAATGCTAGTAAGAACAGAAGGGTAGAAAGGGCATAGAGCTCAGGCTGGATACCTTTTCTTAATTCGGTATAGAGCATGGTGGAAAGTGTATTGACACCAGCTCCCTTAGTAAAGTATGTAATGGTAAAGTCATCAAGTGACATAGTGAAGGCCATTAAGAATCCTGATAATACTCCAGGGAATATCTCAGGCCATATTACCTTATAAAAAGCGTAGTAAGGTGTGGCTCCTAAATCCATGGCTGCTTCAAAGCATGAGTCTGACATGGACTGTAGCTTAGGCAGTACATTGAAAATTACGTAAGGTACTGAAAAAGCAATATGCGCTAATACTACCGAAAACTCACCTAGAGATGTGAATCTGGTAAATAAAAGCATAAGTGAAATACCAGTAACAATATCTGCGTTTAGCAGTGGAATATTGGTAGCGCCCAACATAATTGCTGCGTGTCTTTTACGCATGCGGTTAATACCTATAGCCGCTGTGGTGCCCAGTATAGTAGCAAATATACTAGAGGATAGTGTGATCCTAAGGGTGGTAAATAATGCATCCATAATGGTGTCATTAGAAGGAAGATTGAGATACCACTGGATAGTGAATCCTCCCCATACAGTTCTAGACATCGAATTGTTGAAGGATAGTACTATCAATACAAGTATAGGCGCATATAGGAACAGAAAAATCAATCCTAAATACAGGCTAGAGGTGCACTTCTTAATCTTACTCATATAAGCATACCTCCATTCTCAGAATCATCTACTCTATTCATAATACCCATTGACATAAGTACGAATAGCATCAGGATAATTGATAGACCTGAGCCTAAGTTCCAATTGCGGGCTAGAGTAAATTCCTGCTCAATTACATTACCAATGAGAAGTACCTTGCCGCCACCGAGCAGGTTGGAAACAACGAATGATGACAGAGCAGGTACAAATACCATGATTACTCCTGAAATAATTCCATCCTTAGATAGTGGGAGAGTAATCTTAAGGAATGTGTTAATCCAATTAGCTCCTAAATCTGAGGCTGCCTCAATCACTTCGTCATTAATCTTAGAGAGCGAATTGTATATAGGCAGAATCATATATGGGAGAAAATCATATACCATTCCAAGGATTACTGCGGCCTTAGTATATAGTATATGGATGGTTGGTAAACCAAGGGCTGTTAGTATGCTGTTAAGAATTCCGTTGTTAGATAGAATATTCTGCCAAGCAAGGATGCGCAGCATGAAGTTCATCCACATAGGAAGAATAAATAAAAATACAATAAAGCCCTTATTAGTTACTTTTAGATTATGTAGTATCAGTGCCACTGGGTAGGCCATAATAAGACATAATATAGTAGTTATAAGTGCCACTTGAACAGACAGACCTAGTGATTTCAGATGCACAGGATCTGTAATGGCAATTAGATTAGAAATAGTGAAGCTTCCTTCTCCAGTTGTGATTGCATAACCTAGGATGTAAAACAGAGGAAGAATAGTACAAATCAATACCCATATTGCGTATGGAGTTGCAAGGAAGCTAGTGCGAAGCTTATTAAACATCCTCTCTTAGTACCTCCTCATCTTCGGAAACTGGCTTGTTCATAATCTGGATATTAAAAGGTATTACATTAAGAGATACCTTCTGACCTACTTCATAATACTTGGTGGTGTGTACTAACCATTCATACTCACCGCACTGAACATCTAATTCATAGTGGACACCCTTAAACAGGCAATCTGTAATGACGCCATCCATGAATCCCTTACCTGGAGCGTCTAACTCAACATCCTCAGGGCGGATAACCACATCTACAGGTTTCATAGTGCCGAATCCCTTATCAACACAAGGAACCTGCACACCTAAGAAGGATACTAGCTCATCCTTAATCATGATACCTTCGATGATGTTACTCTCACCGATGAAGTCAGCGACAAAAGCATTCTCAGGCTCGTTGTAGATATCCTCTGGTGTACCAATCTGCTGGATGTAACCCTGATTCATAACAACAATAGTATCTGACATGGTAAGTGCTTCTTCCTGATCATGAGTAACATATATGAAAGTAATACCAAGCTCCTGCTTGATCTTCATAAGCTCATACTGCATGCTCTGACGAAGCTTAAGGTCTAGAGCGCCTAAAGGCTCATCTAATAGAAGTACTTTAGGCTCGTTTACAATGGCACGGGCAATAGCGATACGCTGCTGCTGACCACCTGAGAGAGAATCGATTGAGCGCTTCTCAAAACCATCTAAGTTAACAAGCTTAAGAGCGTACTTGATTTTGTCATCGATATATTCCTTTGATTTCTTCTGAATCTTAAGACCAAATGCGATATTTTCAGCGATGGTCATGTGTGGGAATAGTGCATATTTCTGAAAGACAGTATTAATTGGTCGAAGATTAGCTGGCAAAGCAGTAATATCGTTTTCATTAAGATAGATTCTTCCAGAGTCGGGTTTCTCAAAACCACCTAAGAGTCTCAAAGTGGTGGTCTTACCGCAGCCTGAAGGGCCTAGAAGTGTGACGAATGAATTCTCCTTAACAGATAAAGAAAGCTCGTCTAATACCAGTTGCTTGTCGTAGCTTTTTGATACTTGATCAAATTGAATGAATTCCAATACATTATCCTCCTTTATATATAGAAAGAGCTCCGAATCAGACTCGAACTGACGACCCCCTCATTACGAGTGAGGTGCTCTACCAACTGAGCTATCGGAGCGTACCGCGAAAATAGTGTAATATATCGATTGAAAAAAATCAATTAAATTGTTGAGAAAATCACAGGGTTTTATTATAATGACACTTGTATTTTATAAATGATTTTTTAGGAGATTTGAGATGGTAGATAAGAAGAAGAGATTACCAGGCTTTAATATTAAAGATATATTTACGAAGGACAATCTTCCTTTAATTTTTCTTGTATGTTTAGGAATATTTGCAGTGGTAGCTATTGTTGTTTCAGGAGTGGCATTCCATATTAATTTTGTGGTTGCCTGCCTTATGGTTATTCTTGAGGCTGCACTTGCTGCTTGCCTTAATAGGATACCTATCTGGATTCATGGATTAGTATTCATCGCACAGATTGTCTGTGGAATAATGGCATCCCAGATTCCATTTATGGTATTAATGGCATTTGTATATGTATTGTCTATAGCGTTTTTATTTGTATGGTCTAATCATGAATAAGATTAATTATCAGAAGGAATTAGAGAAATTAATAACAGAATTTGAAAAAGAAGGCCGAGTGCCTTCTTTATTATTACACAGTTGTTGCGGACCTTGCAGTAGCTACTGCATAGAGTATCTCAGCCAGTATTTCAATATTACAGTCTATTACTATAATCCCAATATATACCCTGATGAAGAGTATTATCATAGGGTAAAGGAACAGCAGAGATTTATTAATGAATTTCCTAGTAAGCATCCAGTGGGATTTATAGAGGGAGATTTCGATAAGGATAGTTTCTATGATATTGCAAGAGGTCTTGAGAATGAGCCTGAGAGAGGCAAGCGCTGCCATAAGTGTTATGATCTAAGGCTTCGCAAGACAGGAGTATGTGCTAAGGAAAAAGGATTTGACTTTTTTACAACAACACTTACAATATCACCAATGAAAGATTCTCAAGTGCTTAACGAAATCGGATATAGGATTGCTGAGGATTTAGGTATTGAATGGCTTCCTAGTGATTTCAAGAAGCGAGAGGGTTATAAGCGTAGCACTGAGCTTTCACGTGAGTATGATATGTATAGACAAGACTATTGCGGTTGCGTATATTCATACAAGGAGAGACAATTACAGAGACTTGATAAGGACATAATGGAGGATTAGTTATGGCACAGTTGTGGGGTGGTAGATTCACCAAGGCTACAGACCAGATGGTTTACGATTTTAACGCATCAATTACTTTTGATCAGAAGCTGTTTGCACAGGATCTTAGAGGCAGTAGAGCCCATGTTAAGATGCTTGCTTCAGTAGGTGTTATCACTGATGAGGATCGCGATGAGATTCTTAAGGGGCTTGACAGTATCGAAGCTGATGTAGCTTCAGGTAGCTTGCAGATTACTTCTGAGTATGAGGATATACATAGCTTCGTGGAGGCTAACCTCATAGATAGAATTGGTGATGCCGGCAAGAAGCTCCACACAGGTAGGTCTCGTAATGACCAGGTAGCGCTTGATATGCGCCTATACACTCGCGACCAGGTACAAGCAACTAAGGAAGAGTTGATGCATTTGCTTGGTACTATTCTTGGAATAATGGAAGAGCATATTGATACTATTATGCCTGGCTTTACTCACTTACAGAAGGCGCAGCCTATTACACTTGCACATCATATGGGTGCATATTTTGAGATGTTTAAGCGTGATGTGCTTCGACTCAACGATATTAAGGAGAGGATGAATTACTGTCCGCTAGGTTCAGGCGCTTTGGCTGGTACTACCTATCCATTAGATAGAGAGATGACTGCATCTCTTTTAGATTTCTATGGTCCTACACTTAACTCTATGGATGGCGTATCTGATAGAGATTATCTGATTGAGTATTTATCTGCACTATGCACTATTCAGATGCATCTTTCTCGTTTCTCTGAGGAGGTTATTATCTGGAATAGTAATGAGTATAGATTCGTTGAGATAGATGATGCTTATTCTACTGGCAGCTCTATTATGCCTCAGAAGAAGAATCCTGATATTGCAGAGCTTGTAAGGGGTAAGACTGGCAGAGTATATGGAGCACTCACATCACTTCTTACTACTATGAAGGGTATTCCACTTGCTTACAATAAGGATATGCAAGAGGATAAAGAAATGGCTTTTGATGCCATGGAAACAGTCAATAATTGTATTGTTCTATTTGATGGCATGCTTGCTACCATGACATTTAATAAGGATGTTATGGCTCTCAGCGCTAGACATGGCTTTACTAATGCTACAGATGCTGCGGATTATTTAGTTAATCACGGTGTACCATTCAGAGATGCTCATGGAATCATTGGAAGAGTAGTTCTTCATTGCATTGATAAGGGAATTGCTATTGATGATATGTCTTTAGAAGAGCTTAAAGAGATGTCTGATGCCTTTGAAGAGGATGTATTTGATGCTATTTCTATGGAGACCTGTGTCAATAAGAGGCTTACAGTTGGTGCCCCAGGTCATGATGCTATGCTTAAGGAAATTGCTGCATGCCAAGACTTCCTTAAATAGAGAATTAATTAAAAATTGAATAAAAGGCAAGGTATTTTAGTATTATTATGCAAAAATCCCTTGCTTTTTTTATTTAATTTGATTACAATACCAACTAATGGCGGACAAATGTCCGTCCTACGAAAACATATTACATAAGGAGAAAGTTTGAAATGAGCGAGAAGTTAAAGGTGGGTATCCTTGGTGGTACAGGTATGGTTGGCCAGAGATTTATTTCTCTTCTTGAGAATCATCCATGGTTCGAGGTTACTACAATCGCAGCCAGCCCACGTAGTGCAGGTCAGCGTTATGAAGATGCTGTAGGTGGCAGATGGAAGATGGATACTCCTATGCCAGCAGCTGTTAAGGACATTGTTGTTAAGAATGTTAACGAAGTAGAAGAAGTAGCAAAGGAAGTTGACTTTGTATTCTCTGCAGTTGATATGTCTAAGGATGAAATTAAGGCTATCGAGGAAGCATACGCTAAGACCGAGACTCCTGTAGTTTCAAACAATTCAGCTCATAGATGGACACCTGATGTACCTATGGTAGTTCCAGAGATCAACCCAGAGCACATGAAGGTAATCGAGTTTCAGAAGAAGAGACTTGGTACTACTAGAGGTTTCGTGGCTGTTAAGCCTAACTGCTCAATTCAGTCATATGCACCAGTTCTTACAGCATGGAAGAAGTTCGAGCCATACGAGGTAGTTGTTACTACATATCAGGCAATCTCAGGTGCTGGTAAGACATTTAAGGACTGGCCAGAGATGGAGCACAATATCATTCCATTTATCTCAGGTGAGGAAGAGAAGTCAGAGAAGGAGCCACTTCGTATCTGGGGTGAGATTAAGGACGGAGTAATCGTTCCAGCAGATGATGTTAAGATTACCAGCCAGTGTATTCGTGTACCAGTATTAAATGGTCACACTGCTGCTGTATTTGTTAAGTTTAAGAAGAATCCTACTAAGGAGCAGTTGATTGATGCTCTTACTAAGTTCTCAGGTGTTCCACAGGAGTTAGATCTTCCTAGTGCACCTAAGCAGTTCATCCGCTACATGGAAGAGGATAACAGACCTCAGGTTTCTCTTGATGTTGATTATGAGCGTGGTATGGGCGTATCAGTTGGTCGTCTTCGTGAGGACAGCATCTACGATTGGAAGTTCGTAGGTTTGTCACACAATACAGTACGTGGTGCTGCAGGTGGCGCTGTACTCTGCGCAGAGCTTCTTAAGGCACAGGGTTATATTACTAAGAAGTAATTAATATTTTATTTATAAATGAATTTGAATTAAATTACAGTAGTCCCTTTCTAATATATTTTAGGAAGGGACTATTTTTGTACTTGTTTTAATACATTCCAAATATATGCACTAAATTGGCATATTTCCTTGAATTGTTGTCGAAAATTAAGATATTAAATTCAAATAAAATTCTTTTTTAGTGTAGTCTGCTAAAGTAAAGTGTGTTATTATATTAGCCGAATAATTATAAGTTAGCATTTTTTCTGGGAGAATCATTATGACACGAACAAACGAAGTAAAGAAACTTGATTCTATTTATCAATCTAACGATAGTAATCTGGTGCTTATGTATGGAAGACTCGGTAGTGAGAAGATATCTCTATTAGATGAATTCACCACAGGTAAGTCATATTTTTACTATAGAAGTAGACAGTGTTCTGATGCCAAGCAGCTTAAGTATTTAAGTGATCAGATCGGTTCTGCCTTTGATAATAACAGTGAGTGCGAATCATTTGATGATTGTTTTAAGAAACTCAGATCAAGGGATGGTTCTAAGATAGTTGTTATTATTGATGAAGCACAATTTGCTATTAAGAAGACTAATGATTTAATGGATAGTCTGATAGCACTTAAGAATAAGAAGTTATACCCTGGCAAGGTTATGATTATAGTTGCTAGTTCTTCAATAGTTTGGTCCCAGAATAATTTCCCTGAGCTTGTGGGTAACCATAAGAATGCAGTTGATGAGACTATTAAGCTTGAGAACTTTACTTTCCTTGATATAGTTAGAGCTTTTCCTAGTTATTCTGTAGCACAGTGCGTCAGCACATATGGAATTATTGGTGGTGTGTCTGAGTATCTCGAGAGATGGAATGGTAAGAAGTCCATTAAGGCAAATGTATGTGAGAATATTCTTTCTCCTACAGGATTCCTTTATTCAGAAGCAGAAGGATATATTTCATCAGAGCTTAGAGAACTTTCTTGCTACAATACTATACTTGGTTCCATTGCCTCAGGTAATGAGAAGCTAAATGACCTTTTTGAGGATACAGGTTATTCTAGAGCCAAGATTTCTGTATATATGAAGAATCTCGCAGCTTTTGATGTAGTAGATAAGGTGGTTTCCTTTGAAACTGGAGGATGGGATAATACTAAGAAGGGTATATATCGCATTGTGGATCCATACATTAATTTCTGGTTCACATTTATATATCCACATTTATCAGAGCTTATCTCATATACTCCTGAGAAGTTCTACGATACATTTATCGAGCCAGAGCTTGATAGATATTTAGAGGGGTATTTCGTAGATGTATGTAGAGAGTACTTGCATCTGCTTAATATGGTTGGACAGCTTCCTATTAAGCTTACTAAGATTGGCACATGGCTTGGTAAGGAAGGAACTATCGATGTAATAGGACAGAGTTCTAACCGAGAGAATGTAGTAGGTATATGTAACTGGTCTCAGAAGAGCATGAGCTATGATACCTATGAGAAATTGCTTGAATCCATGAAGCAAGCCAGGATTACAGCTAATACAATTTTCTTGTTCTCAGCTACCAAGTTTGATAATAAATTAGTTGATTTATCTAAAGCAAATAAATCTGTTGTTCTTGTAGACATGACAGAGCTGTAATTGATATAATTACATAGATTGATATTGTTTTGAAGCCTTTGTACATTCCATGCAAAGGCTTCGACTTTTGTTAAATTTAAAATTAATTTATAAAGGGAGCATAGCAATTTGGGAAAAAGCTTAATAATTACAGAGAAACCATCTGTTGCTAGAGATTTCGCTAGAGTGCTTAAGGTATCTGGTAATCAGAATGGTTTCATTGAAAATAATGAGTATGTCATTAGTTGGTGTTATGGCCATCTGGTTCAGATGGTTTATCCAGAGGAATATGACATTAAGTATAAGAATTGGAAGTTGGAGGATCTGCCATTTCTTCCTAAGGATTATAAGTACGGGGTAGTTGAGTCAGCAAAGGATCAGTATGCGGTAGTTAATGGACTGCTTCACAGAGAAGATATTGATACAGTATACTGGGCAGGCGATTCAGGAAAAGAAGGACAGACCATCGAGGAGAATATTCGTAATTATGGTGGTGTCCGTCAGGGGATGACTGAGCTTAGAGTATGGATTGATTCTCAGACAGATGATGAGATTCTTAGAGGCATTAAGGAAGCCAAGCCTATGTCCGATTATGCTAAGCTAGGTGCTTCTGGCATCATGCGTACTATAGAGGACTATAGTTTAGGTATTAATTTCTCGCGCGCACTATCAGTTAAATATGGTCGTCTAATAAATGATGCTGCAGCCACTACCAGCTATTCAGCCATTGCTCTTGGAAGAGTTATGACTTGTGTACTTGGTATGGTTGTTGAGAGAGAGCGTGAGATTCGTAATTTCAATGAGGATCCCTTCTTTAGGATTATTGGTAAATTCGCTGATGTAAAATTCCCAGGGGAGTGGAAAGCAGTTGAGGGCTCTAAGTATTTCCAATCTCCACTATTGTATGGCGATAAGGGAAATGGCTTCAAAGAAAAGCAAAACGCTGAGAAGTTAATTGAGGATTTAACTAATAAAGAGGCTTCGATTAAAGATAAAGAAGCTGGAATCTCTAAGAAGAGAGCACCACTTCTATTTAATCTGGCTGAGTTGCAATCTGAGTGTTCTAAGCGATTTAAGATTTCTCCAGCGCAGACTCTTGATATCATTCAGGAATTATATGAGAAAAAATATACTACATATCCTAGAACGGATGCCAGAGTACTGACCACTGCTGTTGCTAAGGAGATTAGTAAGAACCTTAATAAGCTTCAGAATTATGGCCCTACGGCTAAGTATGTTCATGATATCCTAGCTGAGCGCAAGTACTTAGGCATAGAGAAGACTAGTTACACTGATGATAGCAAGGTTACGGATCACTATGCAATTATTCCTACAGGCCAGTGCAATGGCATAGAGAATCTATCTGGACTTAGTCAGCGTGTATATGAGCTTATTGTGCGTAGATTCCTGTCTATATTCTATCCTCCTGCCGAGTATAAGAATGTGAAGATCGTAGTACAGATTGATAATGAACAATTCTTTGCAGGTTCTAAGCTACTAGTTAAGCCTGGTTATCTTGAGATAGCAGGGATACCTAAGGCTAAGACTAACGATTCCTCAGAAGCTGATGAAGATTCTGAGGAAGAGGATGACTTTTCTAAAGAGAAGTTCGTTGAATTCGTGGAGAATGCTACGGTGGGTGATACTATCAGTGTGGATTCTTTTGAACTTAAGGAGGGCAAGACATCCCCTCCTAAGAGATACACTTCAGGCTCACTTATCCTTGCAATGGAGAATGCAGGTAAGCTTATTGAGGATGAGGAATTACGTGAGCAGATTAAGACTACAGGTATAGGTACCTCAGCTACTAGAGGTGAGATATTAGAGAAGCTTGTTAAGATTAATTATCTCAATCAGAACAATAAGACACAGGTTATATCACCTGAGCGATTGGGAGAGATGATTTATGAAGTAGTTAGACTGACTGTGCCTTCGCTTCTTAAGCCTGAGCAGACTGCTAACTGGGAGAAGGGCTTAGAGGGAATTATTAACGGCTCTGTGGACTTTAGCAATTATAGACAAGAGTTGGAGGATTATATTAGAACTGAGACTAAGAATATGATAGAGCAGGATCTTACACAGACTATTGCTCTTAATATTAATCAGTTCACAGGTAAGGATTCTAAGGGCCTTGCCACAAGGAAGCCTCTTGGGATTAAGTGTCCTGCCTGCGGAGGAGAGCTCACTACTACATCCTTCGGATATGGTTGTAGCAATTATGGCAATGATGAAATTAAATGTAGATTTAGTATCGGACAGATTGCTGGAGTAGACCTGTCAGAGGAACAGTTTAAGAAACTCATATTAGAGGGTAAGACTGATTTAATAGAGGGATTCAAGAGCAAAAATAATAAACCATTTAAGTCAGTTCTTAAGCTTGGTAAGAATGAGAATGGTGATTATAGCGTATCCTTTGACTTCTCTGAGACACCTACTGAGTATGTAGAAGGCCTAAAGTGTCCCGTGTGTGGTGGCGGTATAGTTCAGACTGGATATGGATTTGCCTGTGAGCACCGTTTCCAGGAAGAGAATCAATGTTATTTCTCAATTGGAGAGATTGCTGGCAAGAAGATTTCTTTAGAGGACTTTACCAAGCTTCTTTCAGACGGTGTGACAGATATTATATTAGGATTTAAGTCTAAGACCAATCAGAAGTTTGACGCTAAATTAAGGCTTAAGACTAATGAAGAAGGCAAGAAGGTCATCGGATTTGATTTCGAGGGTATTGAGGCTGAGAAATTAGAGGGCTGTAAATGCCCAGATTGTGGTGGCGATATTCTTATTAAGATGTCGGGGTATGGTTGCGCCAATTTCAGTGCACAGGATGAGAATTCATGCAAGTTCTTCCTGGGGAAGACTATTGCATCTAAGAATATTACTCCAGCTATGGCGAAGAGTATTCTTTCTGGAGAGTCTGAGACTATCCGCGGCTTCAAGGGCAAGTCAGGCAAGAAATTTGACGCAAGACTTGTACTTAAGAAGAATGATGAGACGGGTAGAACTGAGGTCGTTTTTGATTTTGATAATGTAGAGCCTAATTACCTGGCCGATGTGGTATGCCCTGATTGCGGCTCTAAGATTGTTAAAACTAATTTTGGATTCGCTTGTGAGAAGTACTTTGATAAAGAGAATCAATGTAAGTTTGTAATAGGCGAGATTGCATCCAAGAAACTTACTGATGCAGATGCTAAGGAACTACTTGTTAATGGTATTACTAAGACTATCCGAGGCTTTAAGGGTAAGTCGGGTAAGAAGTTCGATGCATGTCTGGTACTTAAGAAGAATGATGAAGGCAAGTCTGAGATTTCATTTGATTTTGACAATGTAGAAGCTAAAGAGATTAAGGATGTTAAGTGTCCTCTATGCGGCGGCAAGATAGTAGTTACCCCTTTTGGATATGGATGCAGTAACTATAATAAGGATGATCCTGACAACTCATGTAGATTTAATATAGGTCAGGTTGCAGGGGTTAAGATTAAGGAGGCTCAGGTTAAAGAACTTCTCGAAAAAGGAATCACTAGCACTATCAGTGGTTTTAAATCTAAAAAAGGTACGAAATTCGATGCAAAACTCACTTTAAATAAAGATGAGACAGGCAAGGTTACAGGAATAGGTTTTGCCTTTGAGGACGAGGAAAAGGAATTACCTGAACTTAAGTGCCCAAAGTGTGGCAGCCCAATCATTAAAAACCACTTCGGCTACCATTGTAAGAATAATGTACGAGACAATGTTGACAGTTGTCCTTTCTATGTGGGTAAGGTTGCAGGAGTAGATATTCCCCTTGACCAATTCACTAAACTCATAACTGAAAAGAAAACTGATGTTATTAGTGGATTTTTGAGTAAAAAAGGATTATTCTTTGATGCGAGACTCAAATTAAATGATGAATTCAGAGTTGAGTTTGAGTTTGAAAATTATAATGGACAAAATTAGTACAATTAAGATTGGAGAAATGAAATGGAACAAGCTAAGATTAAGTCAATGTATAGCTTAGATC
Organism: Pseudobutyrivibrio sp.; assembly: GCA_024691465.1. Next base: position 20,155 of record JAILNO010000113.1, read on the forward strand.
AAACAATCGCAAAGGATTTATTTGAAGGTAAGGAATACCCATGGGAAGTTCTTCCAGAGATTTCTGATTTCATTAAGAAGCTGGGAGAGACTCTTGATCCTGCCATCTATGAGAAGCGCGGTGAGGATATCTGGGTTGCTAAATCAGCTACTGTTTTTGATTCAGCTTATTTACATGGACCTCTTATCATCGATGAGGGTGCTGAGATTCGTCAGTGTGCATTCATTAGAGGTAATGCAATCGTTGGTAAGAATTGTGTAGTTGGTAATTCTACTGAGCTTAAGAATGTAGTACTTTTTAATAATGTGCAGGTTCCTCATTACAATTATGTAGGCGACTCAGTGCTTGGCTACAAGTCTCATATGGGTGCAGGATCTATTACTTCTAATGTCAAGAGTGATAAGACACTCGTAGTTGTTAAAGCAAGAGATGGAGAACAGATTGAGACTGGTCTTAAGAAGTTCGGCGCAATGCTCGGAGACAATGTAGAGGTAGGATGTAATTCAGTTCTTAATCCTGGTACTGTAGTATGCCCTCGCTCCAATGTATATCCATTATCTCCTGTAAGAGGTGTGGTAGAAGCTGACAGCATTTTTAAGAGTCAGGATAATATAGTTAAGAAAACTAAATAATTATAGATTTTTGCGGGAGTTTTCATTATTTTCCTGCAAGAAGTCATATATACTTAAGACTCGTTCTTTTAAGGACGAGTCTTTTTTGTTAAAATGTAAAAAGATTAAAATTTTAGATATTATGGGAGGGAAGAAATGGGTTTAATTAAAGCGTTAAGCGGCTCAGTTACTGGTGAGTTGGCAAATCAATGGAAAGAGTGTTTTGTTAGTGATTCTATGTCTGGTGATGTGCTTGTGAAGAGGGCTGTACACAAGGTATCTGGAAGAAGCTCTA
>JAILNO010000078.1 GCA_024691465.1 Pseudobutyrivibrio sp.
TGATTCCGTTGGTATAGTAGAACTCACCCAGACCGTTGAAGTATAGCTTCTTCCACCAGCCAATCTGCTCTGGGGTAAGTGCTCTGTCCTTGATAATTACCTTAGGAGGGCAGGCTATCTTCCAATAGCTAACCAGCTCAACCATGCCTAAGGAGAAGACCATGTCTTCTATAAGAGATGAGTCTAATGAATCAATCTCATGTATACGTGGAATGAACCAGGTAGGATGGAACTCAGATAGACCGTCGATTGAGAAATCGAAGGTCATGCTGATGCCTGAATCATCTAGATCATAAGAATATCCCTGATAAGTGAAGGTGGGATAGTCTATTCTGCATTTTTTATAAAAATCTTCTCTACTCATATAATTCCTTTAAAACAATCAATAATTAACTTATAATCAAATTAGAATTATATCACAAATTTAGCTAAAATGAATAGCTCAGTAAGGAGTGAATATGCCACACGTAGGGGGCCAGAAGTACAAGATTATAAATGAATACCAGATTCTCATGGGAGAAAGTGACGAGAACCATCAGATCAACGCCATCGAAATGACCAGGCGTCTGAAAGAGCGAGGCATATCAGCAGAGCGCAAGACTGTTTATAAAGATATGGATACTCTCGCCGACGCAGGCATCGATGTAATCAAGGGTGACAAGGGGTACTATATCGGCACCAGGGTGTTTGAGCTGGCGGAGCTTAAGCTTCTAGTAGACGCAGTGGGAGCTTCTAAATTCATTTCCCAGAAGAAGACTAAGGAACTGGTGGAGAAGATTACCACTCTAGCCAGCGTAGATGATGCCAATCAGCTCACCCGTCAGGTGGTGGTGCCAGAGAAGGCCTCCACTGGTAATGAGAGGATTTTCTACACCATAGATGTCATATACCAGTGTCTTGATAGTGACGCTCAGATGTCCTTTAAGTATCAGGACTGGACTCTGACTAAGGAGATGAAGCCACGTCACGGTGGAAGAGTATATAAGGTAAGCCCAGCCTTTCTCCTCCGTAATGATGAGAATTACTATCTGGTAGCCTATGATGAGGACAGTCAGCAGATTAGGCACTACAGAGTGGATAAGATTACTAATGCCTGTCAGCTGGATGAGCCAAGGGGCGGTGGCAAGCTGCGCAAGTCCCTCAATCCACAGGAGTATGTGAAGCAACACATCAGTATGTTTGCGGGTGAGGAGCGCGTAATAACCATCAGATTTGCTAAGAGATTGATAGGCGTAGTGCTGGATAAGTTTGGCACAGATATCGATGTGAGAGAGGATGGAAGTGACAATGTGAAGGCCAGGATTTCAGTGGCTATATCACCACAGCTGTATGGATGGCTCACAGGTGTAGGAGCTACCATCTGTTTTCCGAAGGAAGAGGAGGATAAGTTCAAATCATATCTAAGAGATATAATTGAGCTATAGTTGCTAAAAGGACATTTAAACTTAAAATGCCCATTGCAAAAGGTGAAAAGTGAGAGTATTGTAATTGCGGAGTTTTATTAATTAATGAGGTAATCAGGGAAGAGGATATGGAGAATCAACAGATTCCACAGTTCGTTATGGAACTATCTGAGATTGAGGGTATTACAGTTTCAGATGGTCTTAATTATTGTGGTACATATAAGGACTTTGATAAGTTCCTGGAGGCTTTCTACATGGATATAGAGCCTAAGTCTAGTGAATTAGTCGATGCATATACCAGGGGTGACGTAGCTTTTTTCACCATTAAGGTACATGCCCTTAAGACATCAGCCAGGATGATAGGAGCAGCCGATTTATCTAAGATGGCACTTGATCTGGAGATGGCAGGCAAGTCAGGAGACTTAGCATACATAGATGCTCATCTAGATGAGTTCATCCAGTTCTATAAGAGTTACAAGTATAGGCTGGTGGATTATATGACTGAGAAGCAGAAGTACATGGCATTTAAAAAGCCCATCACTGAGGATGAGCTTGAGGATGCCTTCGATGCGCTCAGGGAAGTATGTCCATCCATGGATTACGACGCCATGGAGATGATACTTGAAGAGCTCAGGAAGTATAAGCTGCCTGAGATGCAGCAGGATAAAGTTAATACAATAGAGAGCTTATTTAAGAAGCTTGAGTGGGATAAGATAGAGAGTATACTAGCTTGTTAGATATATCCGCCATCTACACCGATTATTTGCCCTGTCATATATGATGGGGCTTTTATTATGCTTATAACAGTATCGGCTATCTCATCAGGACTACAAAATCTGCCAGCAGGAATCTCCTGGCTGAGAGCTTCCTTATCATCAGCTGAGAGCATGGAATTCATATCTGTATCTACCACACCGCAAGCGATGGCATTGACAGAAATATTGTTAGGAGCAAGCTCCTTGCCCAGGGCCTTAGTGAAGGAATTGACACCACCCTTAGTGGCTGAGTAAGCCACCTCACAGGATGCGCCCACAGTGCCCCACATGGAACTGATATTGATGATGCGACCATACTTCTGATGGACCATCACAGGAACCACTTGCTTAGTAGTGTTGAAAAGTGCGGTTAGATTAGTTCCCAACATAGCATTCCACTGGTCAATACTCATATCTGTAAGCAGGCCTATATTGGCAATACCTGCATTGTTTACAAGGACCTGAACTTCACCTAATTTAGATATGGCGTCTCTAAGGGACTCCTCCATGAAGCCATAGTCTGACACATCTCCGCAGTAGCAGTATGCTTCCACATGGAAATCCTTCTTAAGAATCTCAGCGTTATCCTTAAGAATATCTATATTATTATGACAAAAGAGTGCTAAGTGATATCCTTCCTTGGCTAGAGCGTACGCAATGGCCTTTCCTATACCACGGCTGGCACCGGTAACAATAGCTGTTTTCTTCATAGATTATTACCTCTGATTATGATTTTATGGCCTATATTATAGCACAACCCTTATATTACCGTTGTATATACAATTAATAAATATTTAATAAAGATTTCAGATAAAAGCCTTGTGAAAAAGTAAATGTATTGGTATAATTTTTACATGAAAAACTTCCTGACAAATATAAAATTAGTGTATTTCACTAATCTGTTCCATAGTTTTTCAAATACATCGTAAAGGGGTAGGCATCATGAAAACAACAATTACAGGAAAGAACATCGAATTAACTCAGGGATTAAAGGACGCAGTGGAGGAGCGTTTTAAGAAATTAGATAAGTACTTCAATAAAGATACACAGGCACTCATTACTTTGACGGTTGAGAAGGGACGTCAGAAGATAGAAGTTACAATCCCAATGAAGGGTTCATACTTAAGAGCAGAGGAAGTTACCTCTGATATGTATGCTTCAATAGAAGCAGTTACAAATACTCTTGAGGCACAGCTCAAGAAGCACAGGAATAAGATCATTGATAAGAAGCAATCAGATTCTAGAACAATTTTTGCACAGGATTTCATCGAGGAAAAGGTAGGTGACGAGGAGCAGATTCAGATTATCCGTAAGAAGACATTTGATATGAAACCAATGTATGCTGAGGATGCATGCCTTGAGATGGAGATGCTTGGACACGACTTCTTCATGTTCAGGAATGCAGATACTGATGAGATTAATGTAGTATACAAGAGGAAGAATGGAGCTTATGGATTAATCGAGCCAGAATTCTAGAATTCGAATTTTCATTATATTCGTGACATAGTTTTTTAACCTCCTGCTGATACAATCACAACAACTGTTGTAATTGTAAGGCAGGAGGTTTTTTATGTACGAAGAAAAGTTTGGAGTAAGACTGGCACATTTTAGGAAGAAAAAGGGGCTTACGCAGCAGCATCTGGCTGATAAAATCAATTGCGCTCTCCCCACTATCTCTAGAATTGAAACAGGACGAGAGATACCGAGGCTTGAACTTTTCGAAAAACTGAATCATGAATTTACAAACATAGGCATTCCTTACGAGGATTTGGTATTGGGAAAGGTATATCATTTCAATGTGGCAAAGGATAATCTGATTGAGGCTCTGTACATAGGGCAGTTAAGCGATATTAAAAGGTGCGCGAAGAAGTTTCGCAAATATATGGATCCCGGAAATATTGAGCATAGACAGTATGATGACTTGGTGCATATAGTCTATATGAAGAAGAAAGGATTAAGGATAGAAGACTATATAAAAAAGCTTAGGAAGACTTTGAGACTAAGTAAGAATATCAACAGGTGGGAGGATTTAGAGGATGTATTCTTAACCAAGATAGAGTTTCTAATAATATATAAGATGAGCGCGGCCTATCTTGAGGCTGGAGACAATAAAGAAGCTGAGAGGATACTATCTAACTTAATAAGTAATGATTTGTTACGGAACACTAAGTATCATTACGGCAGAATAAACACACTGGAACTGGCTAAGATATTTCTCTTAAATAATAGATGTAAGGAGGCTGAAGCCTGCATAACCTATAGCTATAGGATGATTTTTGAGAGCTTTAATACACGGCTACTATTCTATAATCTGGTAATACATACTGAATTATTTATGGCGAGGAATAATGATGAGGGGACACGGCTTATAGACGAGTTCTTAGCGGCATCTCAACGACTAGTGAATTATATAGTTAACAATAGAGAAATTGAATTATCATAAAAAGAGGACACCGTAAGGTGTCCTTTTTATGAGTTATATGAGCTTGGAATCAGCATCCAGCTGAGTCTGGATGATATTCTTAACATAAGCGCCGATGTGCTTCTTGTCATCGCCCTCCAGTGATGCAGGATCAATAGGTGGGCAAAAAGTTACGATGACCTTAGTCTTCTTGAGCTTAGGAAGATGTGCCTCGAATACCTCTCGGGTATTAGTGAAACATACTGGCACGATAGGACATCCTGTCTTAGTGGCAATTCTAAAAGAAGCATCGTGGAAATCAGCCATCTCGCCAGTCTTAGAACGTGTGCCCTCTGGGAAGATGAAGATTGAGATGCCCTGCTTAATGTAATCCTGAGCCTTGAGCATGAGCTTGAGATCCTGACGAGGATCTGTGCGAGTCAGGAAGATGCAGTAGTTCATATGCATCCATACATTGAGAAGTGGAACCTTCTCGAAGGTCTTCTTAGACATAAATCCTGTAATGCCAGGACAGATATGGTAGCCTAAGACTACATCAAAGAAACTCTGATGATTACCTATATATAGGACTGAGTGGTCCTTAGGTATATTCTCAGTGCCTCTAACCTCGTACTTGACACCAGCTAAAAAGGCAACTACACCAAAAGCCCAAGCTACAATATTGTAAGCTATATGGTCCTTAGTATCTTTATTGAATAAGCCTATTATAAGTAGGATAAGCCAGATTGGAATACTTACAATTAGGAAGATTACAACAAAGGTTAATGTAATTATTGTGCGAATCATGTGTTCCTCCAAAAATAATCAATTTATCAGAATTGTACTGAGAATAGTACTATTATAAAGTAGCTAAATTCATTTAGCAATTACTATAAGGATGAATAATTACTCGATATTATTAAATGGCATGAATAAAAATTCAATTATATCTAAATTTAATTTGAATCATATTTATGAAAAATAGCGGAAGTATCAGTGTTTTTTAGAATAATTATTCAAAAAATAGAGACGATTTTTTGACAAAATACACAAAAAGTGATAAAATAGCCCCAACGACATAAGGGTACTCATAAGTGCCCAAATGCTAGAAAAGGGGGAGGACATCATGGAACGCGAGGACTTTGACAAAGTACGCGAATCGGTCAGATCGCAATGTGGTAGTAGAGTTGTTATTCAGCTAGACAGAGGACGTAATAAAGTAGACATTCAGCAGGGTGTTATTCAGGAGGCTTACCCTAGTGTATTCACCATTTTGGTTGACGACACAGAAACTAGCCCATCTCAATTACTTTCTTTTAGTTATACAGACATCATTACTAAGGAAATACGCATGAAACTTTGCTAGACTTGGCTTGCTAGTTACAATTTAATATGGAATTTAGACCGTCGATTTCCGGCGGTCTTTTTTTATTTAAATGTTACTATTCACTTTATCCCATAAGTCCCGGCCCCACCCGTCCAGTCCCCACATCTATAAGGGGGGTGCTGTAACAATTTAGCGGATATTATAGTTTTTAAATATGCAAGTAGGGTGCATCTACATGTGTCTTTTATAGAATGAACTATTTTTAAGAATGTACTTTATGGGGCGGACATTGTAGTTGGTCTAATAAATGGATTTTAAATTCAGGGGATACTTGGTCTCATGCTCCATTCACTAAGTAAAATTAAAAAAGCAGTTTTTAATAGTATAAGCACCGCCTTCAAGCTCAGTCCGTTTCTCTATCAGGCTCGCTTCGCCGTCCGTGGCGAAGCGTACTTATACAATAAAAAACTGCTTTTTATTTTACTAAGCTCACGTATAATCCAATTATCTTAGATGGTGATTGGATTTTTCCTTTTCCCAGATTTTCATTGGGGATCTTATCTCATCTCTGATATATTTTGAAGAGGCACTGTGGATTTGTATATCTAAGCATACAGCCTTGACTGGTAT
>JAILNO010000146.1 GCA_024691465.1 Pseudobutyrivibrio sp.
CCTCCAAAGATAGCACCTGCAACCATTGCGATGAATGGAAGCTTAGCACCACATGGAATAAATGTAGTTGTCATGATAGTCATCTTACGATCTCTATCGTTCTCAATTGTACGTGAAGCCATGATACCTGGGATACCACAACCTGTACCGATAAGCATTGGAATGAATGACTTACCAGAGAGACCGAACTTTCTGAAGATACGGTCCATGATGAAAGCTACACGAGCCATGTAACCGCATGCCTCAAGGAATGCAAGGAAGATGAATAGGATAAGAATCTGTGGTACGAAACCTAAGACTGCACCTACACCTGCTACGATACCGTCGAGAACAAGGCTCTTAACAACATCGTTACAGTTAATTGCATCAAGGACTGACTCAACGAGTACTGGAACACCAGGGACCCATACACCATAGTTAGCTGGGTCTGGCTCTTCATTTGACTCAACATAAGCCTTAGCTGCCTCATAATCCTCTAAGCTAGCTGTCTCATATGTAACCTCAAGTGTCTCCTCATCCTCAACTGGATAATCGAAATCACCTGTAGGCTCTGTGCCATTCTCCTCAACATATACATCGTAACCATCAACAATGAGCTGGTTAGATGCGAACTCATCTGCTGCGTCATTATAATCGCCAGAACCTATAGCAAATAGGTGCCATCCGTCACCGAATACACCATCATTCGCCCAATCAGTAGCCCATGTACCTACTGTTGTAACTGATACGTAATATACAAGCCACATAACAAGAGCAAAGATTGGAAGAGCAAGGATTCTGTTTGTAACAATCTTATCAATTTTATCTGAGATTGTAAGCCCCTTTTCTCCCTTCTTAACACAACCATTGATAATAGTACCGATATAGTTGTATCTCTCACCTGTGATAATTGATTCTGCATCATCATCAAGCTCCTTCTCGCATGAAGCGATATCCTGCTCGATATGATCGATTACATCCTTTGAAAGACCAAGCTTCTCCTGGATCTTCTCATCGCGCTCAAAGAGCTTGATTGAGTACCATCTCTGTACATTCTCATCAGAGATGTTATGTAGACATAGTTCCTCAATATGAGCAAGTGCATGCTCAACAGAACCATCAAATCTATGCTTTGGTGACTGAGGCTTAGCCTCGTTAGCTGCCTTGACAGCTGCATCTACGATTTCCTTAAGACCTCTGTTCTTAAGAGCTGAGATCTCAATTACTGGAACACCGATTTCCTCTGAAAGCTTAGAGGAGTTAATCTTGTCACCGTTCTTCTCAACCACATCCATCATGTTGATTGCAATGACTACTGGAATACCAAGCTCTACAACCTGAGTTGTGAGGTATAGGTTTCTCTCAAGATTAGTTCCATCGATAACATTGATGATTGCATCAGGCTTCTCATCAATAAGATAGTTACGAGAAACTACTTCCTCTAATGTATATGGTGAAAGTGAATAGATACCTGGAAGATCCACGATCTTAACTTCCTTATCACCCTTATATTTACCTTCTTTATACTCTACAGTAACACCAGGCCAGTTACCAACGAACTGGTTGGAACCTGTGAGCGCATTAAATAATGTTGTCTTACCGCAGTTTGGATTACCTGCAAGCGCAATACGAATTCCCACTGTCTCTCCTCCTCTATTCTACTACAATCATCTCAGCATCAGCCTTGCGGACTGAAAGCTCATAACCTCTAACAGTTACCTCCACAGGATCTCCAAGAGGTGCAATCTTACGAACATGTAATTCAACACCCTTTGTGATACCCATGTCCATGATTCTACGCTTAACTGCGCCTTCACCGTTAAGCTTAGTAACCTTAACGGTTTCGCCAACATTTACATCACGTAATGTCTTCATTTCTTTCTCTCCTTTATTATCATTTGTATTAAACAAATATCTTTTGAGCCAACTGCCTATCTACAGCCACTCTTGACTCCTTAACATTAATGATTAGGTTACCCCCAATCTCACTTACCACCGTTACATAGGCACCAGGTACAAATCCTAACTCCTGTAGGTGACGCTTCACTTCTTCTGAACCGCCGATACGTTTAATCATTTGTTCCTCGCCAGATGGCGCTACTATTAATGGCATCATATACTACTTCCTTACTTTTATTTATCCCTCAATTAGCTATCTCAGCCCATAATTAATTGTGTCCAACTAATGTTAGCTAATGTGAATTATCGTTAGCCCTCACTAACGCACGTATAACATATCACAATTTTCGCTAGGTTTCAAGTTCCTAACTATAGTTTTCCGCTTTTAATTTTCGAAAGGCGTGTCTTACTTGAATTAGAGAAAACAAAAAAGAGTTCCACATATGTGAAACTCTGCTAAAGATATTCAATATTAAACTAGACCAATGAGAATTCCTACTGTATGTACTATAAATGTACACCCCCAAGCGATAGCACACTGCCAAATAACAACCCATAAGGCCCACTTGCTTCCCATCTCCCTTTTTATAGCTGCTATAGCAGCAACGCATGGTGTGTAGAGAAGCGAGAATACTAACAAACAAAATGCTGTCAGGTGTGACATAGCAGCTTCAACACCTGTACTTCCAAAAAGCACTTCCAATACAGATACCACACTTTCCTTTGCCATAAATCCAGAAATAAGGGATGTGCAGATTCTCCAATCTCCCAAACCAACAGGGGCAAAGAGTGGTGCTAATCCTCCAGCTATAAGTGCGAGAATACTGTCCTTTTGGTCTGATACCAAATTAAGATGTGTATCAAAGCTCTGAAGAATCCAAACAATTACAGTGGCCAGGAAAATAACAGTGAAAGCTCTCTGTAGGAAATCCTTTGCCTTTTCCCAAAGTAACTGAATTACATTTCTAGCACTAGGTAATCTATAATTAGGCAACTCCATAACAAATGGAACAGCCTCACCTTTGAATCTAATCTTTTTAAAGAACAATGCCGCAAGCACTCCTAAGAATATACCAAGGAAATACAAAACTGTAATTATAAGCCAGCCATTGTCAGGGAAAAATGCCGCCACAAAGAATGTGTAGATTGGAAGCTTCGCTGTACAACTCATAAATGGTGTAAGCAAAATTGTCATCTTCCTATCTCTGTCACTAGGCAATGTTCTGGTAGACATAACCGCTGGAACAGTACATCCAAATCCAATTAAAAGTGGCACAATACTTCTTCCAGATAATCCGATTTTACGAAGTAGCTTATCCATAAAAAAGGCCACTCTTGCAATGTAGCCGCTGTCCTCCAATATAGATAAAAAGAAAAACATGGTTATGATGATAGGTAAAAAGCTAAGGACTCCTCCTACGCCTTCAAAAATACCGCCAATAACAAGCTCTTGAACCGTCACGTTAACATCCGCAGCTATCAGTGCCTTTTCTGTGACTACTGTCAATGCTTCGATTCCTGTCTCTAGCAAGCCCTGAAGCCATGCTCCTATAACATTAAATGTCAGGAAAAATACAAGTGACATTACGCAAATAAAAATCGGAATGGCTGTGTATTTACCAGTAAGAAATTTATCAATTTTCTGACTGCGAATATGCTCTTTACTTTCCTTAGGTTTGATTACGCATTCCTTGCATACTTTTTCAATGAAAGCAAATCTCATATCAGCCATGGCTGCACTTCTATCAAGACCTCTTTCCTTTTCCATCTGCTTGGTAATATGCTCTAATGTCTCTATTTCGTTTTCGTCTAAATCAAGACTCTTTATTATCTGTGCATCATTTTCGATTGCCTTGCTAGCTGCAAATCTAACTGGAATATCTGCTCTTTTAGCATGATCTTCCATAAGATGAATAACACCATGAATACATCTGTGGACTGCTCCACCGTTATCATTCTCATCGCAGAAATCATCCACCTGAGGTTTTTCCTGATTCTGAGCCACATGAATTGCATGTGCTACCAGTTCGTCAATACCTTCATTCTTGGATGCAGAAATAGGTATCACTGGAACCCCAAGCATTTTCTCCATTCGGTTGATGTCCACTGATCCACCGTTGCCTCTAAGCTCATCCATCATATTAAGGGCAACAACCATAGGAATATTTAGCTCTAGAAGCTGCATGGTCAAATATAGATTTCTTTCGATGTTTGTTGCATCTACGATATTAATAATAGCTTTGGGTTTCTCATGTAAAACAAAGTCTCTACTGACCAGCTCCTCGCTTGAATATGGTGACATTGAGTAAATACCAGGAAGGTCAGTGATCAGAGTATTCTCCTTACCTCGAATAACACCATCTTTTCTATCTACAGTAACTCCTGGGAAATTACCCACATGTTGATTAGAGCCCGTAAGCTGATTAAATAGCGTCGTCTTGCCACAGTTCTGGTTTCCCACAAGGGCAAATGTAAGCTGAGTACCTTTAGGAAGAGGCGTCCCCTCCCCCTTTACATGATACTTGCCTTCCTCGCCGAGTCCTGGATGGGCAATATCATGCTTACCTTTATCAATGGTAGATTCCTTTTCTTTTATTTCAATATGTTCAACTGGTGTTGCAGTAATCTGTTCAGCGTCAGCCAGTCTAAGAGTCAGTTCATATCCATGAATACTAAGTTCCATTGGATCACCCATAGGAGCAAGTTTTACCAAAGTAACCTCAGCTCCTGGAATAACTCCCATATCTAAGAAATGCTGTCGGAGGGCACCTTCCCCTCCGACAGCATCAATTATTGCAGTTTGTCCTATCTGTAAGTCTCTAATAGTCATTTATTACTTTCCAATCATTGTACCAGTCTGGCCTCCAACAGCATTGCCAGCATCTGATAATTTTGTAATCAATACTTTTCTAATAGCTGAATCCCCGATGTAATCAATAGCAGCCTGAATCTTAGGTGCCATATCTGTAGCTCCGAACTGTCCCTCATCAAGCATCTTCTTAGCATCCGCCACTGAGATGTAATCGAGAGGCTCTTCATTAGGCTTGCCGAAGTTCTTACATACCTTAGTAACTCCTGTAAGTATAACCAGCATGTCAGCATCCAGCTCTGATGCTAACAATCCTGCTGCAGTATCTTTCTCAACTACAGCTGATGCACCCTTGAGCTTATTATCCTGAGTGAGTACTGGTATGCCGCCACCGCCTGCTGCAATAACTACCTGATCTGCATCGCACAGAGCTCTGATAGCATCTATCTCAACTATCTCCATAGGCTTAGGAGCAGCTACAATCCTGCGGTATCCACCCTCTACCTGAACTGTGTGGTTACCCTTAGCCTCCTCTGCCTCAGCCTCGGCCTCAGTCATGACTCTTCCGATTATCTTAGTAGGCTTGTAGAATGCTTCATCATATGGGTCAACTGTCACCTGAGTAAGTACAGTGGATACTGGCTTGTATATGCCTCGACCAACCAGCTCTGATCTAATGGCCTGCTGCAAGTCGTAACCGATGTAACCCTGACTCATAGCAGAACATACTGACATAGGAGTAGGTGTGTAATCTGGATGATTCTGGTAGAACTCAGATAATGCTGTGTGAATCATACCTACCTGAGGTCCATTACTGTGAGTGATAACTACCTGATAATCCTGCTTAATAAACTCAGCAACTGCAACAGCTGTGCGCTTAGTAGCATTCCACTGCTCTAGTACTGTAGTTCCAAGTGCATCATGTCCCAGTGCAATAACTATTTTCTTTTTTCCCATATGCTGCCTCCACATTATGATTTATGATACTTATATCTTAGCATATTACGCCTAATGGTAATAGCCAAAAGACTACCTTCTGCGGGATCTCCTGCCATTTGAAAATGCAAGAGCTATAAGCGTCCCAAGGATAACCCCTGAGAAGTCTATCCATATGTCTCTAACCTCGCCAGAACGGCCCACCACGAATAGCTGTATGGTCTCATCTATAAAAGCTACGAATAATCCAGTGAGTGCTGGAATTGCAAATCTTGCGAATCTATCGTATATCTTATCTAAGAATCCCACGGTAAGAAGTATTCCCAGTATTAGGAACTCAGTGATATGTGCTGCCTTCCTAACTATGAACATACCATTCTCACTAGTTAATAATGCAGGGAAAAGCTTGCCTAAAAATGCAAGTACTCGTCCACTTTCATGCTCTGATACTGTGGCTGGCTGCATGCTGTGTCCCCATATGAGCATAAGCCAGAGAGCAATAATTACTGTTATAAAAATTCTTCTCTTATTCATAAATGGTATTGTAACACATCTTCCATCTAAATGAACTGCCACTTACATACATCCACCACTCCATGGGTGGTAATCCTAAGCTCAGGTATGACAGGAAGCGCTGTAAAGCTAAGTGTCATAAATGGATCGATACCCTTATTAACTCCCAAAGCGTAGGCTGCCTCGTGACTTTCATCTAATCTAGTCTTAGCATCCTTGGCATCTATCTCACTCATAAGTCCTGCCACTGGAAGTGGATAGGTCTTAGTTACTTTTCCCTTATTAAGAACCACTACACCGCCTCCCATGGCCCTAAGCTCATTGATAGCTGCAGCTATGTCCTCCTCGCTGGTTCCGATGGCGATTATATTGTGGGCATCATGAGCTACTGATGTGGCTATGGCTCCACTGGTCATGCCGTAACCCTTGATGAATCCGATTCCTATATGGCCTGTGTTCCTATGCCTCTCAACCACTGCTGCCTTAAGGATATCATGTGCAATATCTATCCTGTCTGCCTCACCCTGATTAGTAGTAATGAGCTGGCCCTCCACCAGGCCAAGCACAGGAAGCTTACCGTCATTCTTAAGCATATCTGCTGTCACATCAGGCATGTGGAATGTATCGTGTGACTTATCAATCAGTTCCTTAGATATATGGCTCTTACAAAGAGCATTCAAATACTCATCTGTAAGCTCCACTCCAGCTTTAAACACACTGTGTATATCCACAGACTCCACATCATTCACCACCACGAAATCTGCCAAATATCCTGGAGCAATAGCGCCTCTATCGCGAAGTCCAAAGTAAACTCCCGCAGTGCATGAAGCCATCTTATATGCAACCACAGGATCCACTCCCAGGGATATGGCTTTTCTTATTATATGATCTATGTGCCCCTCATCCATTATGTCATTGATGTGCCTATCATCTGTGCAGAACATGCATCTGGATGCATAAGGCTCCTTACAAAGTGAGACAAGGGCCTCAAGATTCTGGGCCGCTGTGCCCTCACGAATCATAATCCAAAGACCTGCTCCCAGCTTCTCCATGGCCTCGTCTATATTGGAACACTCATGGTCTGAGAGCACTCCTGCTGCCACATAAGCCATAAGCTTAGAGCCTGTCACAAGAGGTGCGTGCCCATCTATGAGCTTGTTGTTAGTAATGGCCAGATAGGTCTTGTCCATTACGTCGAACCTGCGGTTCACCACTCCATTGACATCCATGAGCTCCGCCATGCCATACACCCTGTCATGGTGGAAGAAAGGCTCCATATCCTGAGCATATATCTGAGCTCCGCTCTCATCGAACTCACAGGATGGCACGCAGGAAGGCACCATAAAGAATATATCCATAGGAAGTCCCTCGGTGGCCTCAAGCATGTACCTGATACCATCTGTCCCCATGACATTGGCAATCTCATGTGGGTCCGTAAGGATTGCTGTAGTCCCGTGCTTCAGCGCCTCCTTGGCGAATATCTCAGGCACCACAGTAGTACTTTCTATATGAATATGACCATCGATAAATCCAGGCACAATGGTCTTGCCTGTCATATCAATGGTCATCTTACCCTCATATGAACCTATGCCAGCGAAGCTGCCATGACTGATAGCTATGTCGCCTTTCCTAAACTGGTTAGTAAACACATCCAGAAAGGTTCCGTTGCGCAGCACTAAGTCAGCTGGCTTCTCTCCAGCTGCCACTTGTAAGAACTCTTGGTACTCGCCACGTGTCATGTGCTTCTGCTGATAAATCATCCTAATCTCCTTTGAATGCCGAAAAAATATCAATACCCGCAGACATCTTCTTAAGTTCTGAAAGATGCTCTTTCATATATTTCTCTAACTGTTCCACCTCTATTTCTGCAAACCCGTCATTAGACATGAGCTTACATTCTGGAATACGGCCCTCCGCAGTCCTGACTCCATCTGAAAAAGTGACGAAGGCATACTTGTCTCCTCTTTCATTCTGACATATTGCGGAAACCGACATCTGTAATTCTCCTGCGTCACCCATAGTAATACCTCTAATAGTTATTTAACTGCAGCTATCTCATCCTCAAGCCAAGCAATGACTTCATCTAGTCCCTCACCAGTCTTACCGCTGACGAAGAATATCTTAGCGTTAGGATTAAGCTTAAGTATTCTCTCTGTAACCTTGTCTTTACTGAAATCAAAGTACTCTAATGTATCTATCTTATTAATAAGAACCACATCGCTAATCTCAAACATGAGAGGATACTTAAGTGGCTTATCATCACCCTCTGGAACTGACAGAAGCATAAGATTCTTATTAGCTCCCACATCGAATTCCGCTGGGCATACCAGATTGCCAATATTCTCTAATATAAGTAGGTCCAGATCCTTAGTATCGTACTCCACAAGTGCACGACTGGTCATGTCAGCATCGATGTGGCACAGTCCCATATTGTGAATCTGAATAGACTCTACTCCAGTGGCATCAGCTACACGCTGTGCATCTATGCTGGTCTCGATATCCACATCCATCTCACCAATCTTATATTTGTCCTTCATTCTATTGATAATAGCTGATAGTGTAGTGGTCTTGCCTGAACCAGGGCCTGACATAACATTGAGGAAAAAGGTACCCTGTTCCTTCATCTGATTGCGAATGGCCTCAGCTGCTGCCTCATTCTCAGCAAATACACTCTCGCCTATTTCAATTACTTTAACTTCACCCATTATTAATTACTCCTAAATATTTCTTATTAATTATGTTTCCTATTATATCGCACCCTCCCCCTAAAAAACCACCCTATTTCATATGGATTTACTTAAACGATTAAACAGTGTAGATAAGGGGAAAATTGCATTAAAAAAGCTGGCCTAAAAGCCAGCTGAAAGTTCGGGGAGTGCGACCAAAGTTGCCCTTGGTCGCTGAGTTATGAAAAATTTGGTATTAGCTTTTCGCTAGTACGTGTAAAAATATAACACGCTTTTTTATTTAATGCAATAGATTTTTTCAAAAAATTTTCACAAAATTGTATTTTTAATGTATTTTCCGTTTCTGAAAAACCTCAGTAATTTAAGGAGTTTGACATATCGAACTTAAATTCGTTTTCAAAAATAAAGTAGTAAAATAGTAAATTAAGGTAGTATTTTTGTAATATATGAGATAAAATCCTGAGCTTCTAGGCTAATCTTGCAATTAGTATTAGTAATATATCCGAACTGAATTGGACCGCTCTCATTCTTAAGACGCACTCCAGGTCTCACACCTAAATCGAAACTATTGAAACTATCTGCACTGATATTTGCAAGAGAATTGTTCTTAAGAAGGGCATGCATTACGTAATCACTATTGGTAATAACAGCTATTTCCTTCTGTATATCCACGGCTTCTCCCTCTTCTGTGTACCATGTAGCATATCGTAAGTACTCATCATGCTCGGACTGGATATATTTCAAATTGTGAATAATGTCATCTACGAAATCGTTTTTGCTCTGAACATCATCTGGCTGGAAATAAATCATACCATCCACTGTCTTAAGTTCGGTGAAATTCAACTGATATTTCTTAAGCTCATACTCGAACTGTAATCTGGTGTCAGGGAATACATATATGAAGCCTACCTCATCCTCCATGAGCTTAAGCCTATTGATAATCCTCTGGGTAGAGTCGGCATGTATGTAATAGCAGGCATCATCATCCTTGTGTAATTCATAGAAGTCAGAGAAACAATTGGCAAGCCACGAGCTGTGATTCATGCTAATCTTAATCTGCTTCTTGTTAGGACCTATACTCTCTCCCTCAAGCGCCTCGAAGTCAGCCACTATCTGACTGGCTCTGCTTTGGAACTTGAGTCCCTCGTAAGTGAGAGATATACCCTTGCTTGCTCTGTCAAATAATGAGTATCCTAATTCCTTCTCAAGGGATAGGATTACCTTACTTACACTAGACTGTGTGGTATAGAGTACCTTAGCCGCCTCACTAAATGAACCCATATCTGCAGCTACTATGAAATACTTTAGTTGTTTGATTTCCATTATGCTCCCCCATGTATTATTCCTTAATCGCCTTAATACAAAACATCTGATCAGGTATGTAGAACTCGTCCCTCTCAATGAATATCCTGCTGCCGAAATCAGTGTCAGCTTCTATATCCTTGTATCCTACCTCAGATAATATCTTGCAATCCCAAGCTGGTCTATCCAGCATACTGATTGTGAGCATGTGATATATATCGTGGCACTCATCCTTAAGGGAATCTGCTATATCCTTATGCGCAAGGTTCTCTGGACTCTTGAGATTGTGTGCCCCCTTAGCATACTCAGCATCGAAGTTGATAAGGATGCCACCCTTCTTAAGGACTCTATTCCACTCGCTGTATGCCTCCACTGGATGTGGCAATGTCCAGGTGAGATTCCTGGTGATAACCACATCGAAGGTATCATCCTCATAATTGAGATGCTCTGCATCTCCCACTATAGCCTGAACCTTAGCAGTATCTAAGCCATATCTTGCAATCATGAGATTAGCCTTAGCTATCATCTCCTCGGTAAGATCTATACCTGTGATCTCATGGCCAAGCTTACCAAGGATTACCTCGAAGAACCCAGCACCGCAGCCCACATCAAGTATCTTAAGTAAGCCCCTATCTGGAAGGAGCTTAATAATCTCCTGACGCCACCTGTCAGCCTTGTTACTCTCTATCTCATCTAATCTTAAGTCGTAGAAGCCATCTGCTCGCTTAGTCCAATAGCTCTCTACCTTATCCTTTATATCATCAGCCTCGTCCTCGAAGGCTATATAATGTAACTCACCCATGTCTATCCTTTCACAACCCTCACCATGAAAAGTGGTGTGGAACTGTAATTAATCATCTCTTTCTCGGAATATAATCTGCTTCCTATGTCGCATATGGAGGTAACCTCACCAGCTGATATGCTATTTAAGAATACCTCGTCCCACTTAGGGCGTATCTCCCTTGTCATAGGAAGGTTAAGTGCAATCTCCTCCATCCTGTCGAAGTCAGCACCTATATTATAATCCTCTAGATTAGCATCCTTGACATGGGCTCTATCCATATCATAAGCTGCCCTCTTGCTCTCATCCACCAGATATCCGTACCAGTTGGCATCGAATACCATCATAAGCCCCTGAGGCTTAAGCACCTTAAGCCAGCTCACATAAGCTCTCTTAGGGTCTGGCAGATTCCAGGTGAGATTCCTGGAGATAACCACATCAAAGCTGGCTTCCTCAAAAGGTAAATCCATAGCGTCACCTTTTACAAATGTAATCTGTGATGCAATAGGTCCTGCATTGCTCCTGGCCTCTGCAATCATAGTCTCGGCGAAATCAAATGCTGTAACCTGATAGCCAGCCTTAGCCATTATAATAGAAAGAAATCCAGGCCCTGCGCCCACATCAAGTATCTTGATGGTGTCACGCTGCCTATTATTAAAGTGCGTATCTATCTCATCTATCAGGAAGCTGCTCCAGGTATCCTTCTGAATACCCGTAAGCTCCTCCTTATTAACATCAGAATAACCTGGTGCTCTGTTAATCCAATAATCCTGATTCTGCTTAAATAAATCCTGCATAACCTCACCATAAAAAAAGTAACTATTCGAAATCCGAATAGTTACATTCTACTTTATTTATTAAAAATACTCTATAAGATTAGATGATGTTGCTTCAAAAGTACCTTTTAGCACTCCACTTTGAAGAACAATACCCCTGTCACAGAAGATCTCAACCAATGGTAGATTGTGACTGATGAATATAATAGTAATATCCTTCTTCGCCCTGAGATCACTAAGCAGCTCTATAATCTGCTTCTGCACAGTCACATCCAATGAACTGGTAGCCTCATCGCAGACTATTATATCAGGGTCACTGATAAGAGCTCTGGCAATAGCAGCTCTCTGACACTGACCTCCGCTGACCTGATGTGGGTAGAGCTCTGCCATATCCTCAGTCAAGCCACATAGAATCAGTTGTTCCTTGACCCTAGCCCTAATCTCATCCTTGCAAAGTCCCTTGTTAAGCAAGCTCTCTCCTATGCCATACCCCAATGTATGTCTAGGATTGAAAGACTCCAGTGGATTCTGGAATACCATCTGCAAGCGTCCTATCAATTCCTTCGGAAGCCTGCCAGACCTGGCCTCTAGTAACTTTTCCTCAATAAGAATCTGACCACTGGTAGGAGGAATCAGGCCTGTGAGTAGTCTGGCAATAGTACTCTTGCCACTGCCAGATTCTCCCACTATTCCGAATATATCGCCCCTTTGAACCGTGAAGGATATATCCTTAAGAGCTTCCGTCTCCTGCTTGTCATTGCGGTCAAAGATCTTACTTACATTATTGAATTCTACGCAAGTAGCCATCCTTCTCCTCCTGCCTTAGGTACTGAAGCTAGTAATTGTTTAGTGTAATCTGCCTTAGGTGAATTGAGAACCTCATCTACAGTTCCCTGTTCCACAATCCTGCCATCCTTAAGAACCATCACCGAATCAGCCACCTCAGATATAACTGATATATCGTGGCTCACAATAATTATGCTGGTTCCGAATCTATCTCTGAGCCCCTTGAGCTCATCTATGACCTGTCTGGTGGACTTGATATCCAGTGCACTGGTAGGCTCATCAGCCAGTAGAAGTGGTGGGTTGTGAAGCATGCCAAGTAGTATACCCACTCGCTGATTCATACCACCCGAGAGCTCGAAAGGATAGCTCTTCCAGATCTTATCTGGATCGCTGAAATTGAGTCGTTCAAATACCTGAAGGGCCTCTTCCTTGGCCTGCTTCTTATCTATCTTGCAGTGGGCTCTAAGGGCTTCTATCACCTGACTTCCCACTGTCCTGATAGGACATAGCGATGCTGCTGCATCCTGGAAGATCATACCTATCTCACGACCTCGCAGGTGACGCATCTCCTGCTTAGACATAACTATCAAATCCTTGCCATTAAAAGTGATGCTGCCCTCTATTCCAGTGAGATCATCACCCAATATGCCTATTATGGACTTGATTATGGTACTCTTGCCGCTACCTGACTCACCTACTATTCCAAGGATCTCACCAGGGGCTAAGCTGAAGCTAACGTCCTTAACCACTTCACTTCGTAAATACGATATGCTTACTGAATTGTAATCTAATATCTTATCCATTAAGTCGTCCTAAATTATTCCACATCTAGATCTGCTGTAATCTCATAGTAATCACATGGATGTGCTGTAAGTCCTGTAACATTAGACTTAGTAATAATACTCATGCGAAGGAATGAACAGAATACAAATGCATCATCATCAAGAATCTGCTGCTGCATCTGAACAGCCAATTCATTACGCTTATCCACATCATAAGTGCTATTCATCTCAGCTGCAAGTGCCTCTAGCTCATCACTTGTATATGCGCCCCTGTTCTTAGGAGAATCCTTGAGGCAATTGGTGCTGAAGAAGTACATAGGATCACCGATACCTGCTGTTACGAATGCTGCACCGTATACATCCCAGCCTGTAGGCTCAGCTACAATAGTGCCGTGGTCTGCTGTGATATTGAGCTGCACATCTATACCAATCTCCTTGAGAGTAGCCTGAGCACTCTCTGCAAGTAGAGGAAGCTCCTGACGGCTAGGGTAAGTTACCCAATTAATAGATAAAGTCTTACCATTCTTCTCTCTGATGCCATCGCCATCTGAGTCTACCCATCCAGCTTCCTCAAGGATAGCCTTAGCACCATCTGGATCGTAGCTTTTACCTGTAACACCCTCACCGAATGGGAAAGTGTCAGGGAATGCGCCATTAGCCACATAGCCACAGCCATTTAATAGAGTGTTAACGAAGCCTTCCTTATCAATGCCCATGGCAATTGCCTCACGCACTGCATCATCGGCCATAATATCTGAATTGTAGTTCATCTGAAGATAGAATGCACGGCTGGTAGCTGCGCTAGAGAATGTATAATTGTCATTCTCGAAGAGTGGATAACTAGCGTATGCCATACCGTAAGCTGCATCGATATCTCCATTCTGAAGAGCCATTGAAAGAGTATCTCCATCAGTGATTGTACGTACGATTATCTCGTCCATTTTTACATCACCGTTCCAATAGTTATCATTCTTAACCAGGTTCACATGGTCGCCTGTAACTAGCTCAGTAGCCATGAATGGACCAGTACCTACCACGATGCCGCCCTCATTACCTGAAGCTACATCGATGATACATCCATAAGGATCACATAGGTAGTTCATAAGAGTAGGCTTAGGCTCTGTGGTGGTGATGGTAAGTGTAAGGCCATCAGCCTCCATTGTATCGATAGCCAGATCAGCTGCAGCTCTCTCGTGTACTGCTACCAGGTCCTCGAAACAGCTCTTGACTGCCTCAGCATCTACCGCCTTACCATTGGAAAAAGTTACGCCATCCTTAAGTGTAATCTTCCATGTAAGGTCATCTATATTCTCGTAGCTCTCTGCAATCCATGGAGTAAGCTCCATCTCATCGCTAAATTTGAAGAGTGTCTCCCCCACTCCATATCTAACGGTTGCCCATCCGCAGTAGGCTTCGTGTGGATCTATAGTGCCTTCTTCATTCTCTGCATTGAAAGTAGTGTCTCCAAGTACAAGTGTCTTCTTGGAATCAGTTGTAGTCTGTGCCTCCTTGCTACCGCAGCCCACCATAACAGCAGCTGTCATAGCAACAGTAAGCATTAATGCAATAATCCTTTTCATTTCATACTCCTTCTAGTTACATCGGTTAGCCTTAGGATCAATCAAGTCTCTAAGGGTATCACCGAACAGATTAAATATCACAGCCGAGATAAAAATAGCAAATCCCGGTGAAAGAACTACCCATGGATAAGTAGGTAACATGCTACGTCCAGTGGACATCATGCTTCCCCACTCTGCTACTGGGGGTTGCGCGCCTAATCCCAAGAATGAGAGTCCAGCCAGTTCCATCATCATAGTTCCTATATCAAGCATGGCCGTAACCATGATTGGACCGATTATATTAGGTAATATGTGTCTGATAATTATCTGGACACTATTGTCTCCAGCCAGTGTGGCAGCTGAGATGTAAGCTGAATTCTTAGTGGCAAGGGTAAGCCCTCTGGCCACTCTTGAATACTTAGGCCAGCTAATGAATGCCAGAGCCAGTATCGCATTTACGATACCTCCTCCCAGCAGTGCTGTGACAGCCAGTGCGAACACCAGCCCTGGAAACGCCAGACACAAGTCTGATATACGCATCACTATGAAGTCGAAACGACCTCCGAAATATCCGCAGAGCACACCTACTGCTGTACCAAATATCGTTATAAATGCCACTAGGGCGAGAGTGGAAAGTATACTGACTCTTCCGCCCATGATTATACGTGAGAGCATGTCCCTACCGAAGGCATCGGTTCCCATGATATGAGCTGCACTAGGGCTGGCATAAGCCATAGATAGATCCTGTTCATAAGGATCATAAGGACATATCCACTGAGCAAATACTGCTGCACATAATAGTGCAATCACAAGTGCACTCATAACTATTAATTTAATTCTCTTAGCCTTAGTCATATGCATCATAACTTCCTGTCCCCCAATCTAATCCTTGGGTCCAAGAATTGATATGATAGATCTGTAATAAGATTAACTATTACATATATAATAGCCATCCACATAACATAGGCCTGTATGATTGGGTAGTCACGCATGACTATGGCATCCACCGCCATCTTACCTACCCCATCCCACATGAAGATAGACTCTACTATAGCAGTACCACCTAATAGACTTCCTATTGAGATGGCCAACAGTGTGATTATAGTAACCAGTGTAGCCTTAAGCACACTGAATATAAGTGTAGTTGAGAATCTAACGCCCCTGGCCTTAGCTCCTACTATGTAGTCCTTGCTAAGCTCATCTAGTATGGTAGCTCTCACCTGTCTTAGGTACTTGGCTGACATGGCTATAGCCAATGTAAGGCTAGGCATAACTATACCTGACATACTTCCATCTGCTGCAAATATAGGCAATAATCCTAGCTTGATAGCCAGGAAATACATAAGAAGCAAAGCCACAAAAAAATTAGGCATGCTATTGCCCAGGAAACTAAAGAATCTAATTATATAATCTATTAACTTGTTCTGATTGATTGCTGATACAATTCCCAGGGGTACAGATATTAGAACAGTAAGCAGTACCGACACTACAGCCAGCTCCACCGTAGCAGGCAGCTTCTCTATGAAGGTATCGAATACCTCTCTGCCAGACACATAGCTGGTTCCCATATCTCCCTGCAATAGATTGCCAAGCCAAGTCATATACTGAACTATGAATGGTCTATCTAATCCTAACTCAGCCTGCATGTTAGCTAGCTGCGCCTCAGTCATAACCTGACCCGTGTTAAGCATCTTCTGCTGGATTACATCACTACCCGCCAGACGCATCATGGCGAAGGATAGAAAGGTAATGGCAAACAATAATGGAATTAATTGTAAGATACGTTTGATAATATATTTCAAAAAAATACCCCTTATCTACTTAAGTGCATTTCTTTATTGTATATGCAATAAAAACTTCTCTCAAGTAATTAAGGGGTATTAACTATTCAATATTAAATTAGAGATATTCCACAATGGAATATTACATAAATCTCTCCATAACTTCAGTAGTATGCATAGAGAGCATACCTGCACCAAAGGCCTCCATAATCTCAGTGTAACTATCATCTATGAACATAATCTCGTCCATATTGAATCCATCACGCTCCGCAATCATCTTCATAATAAGAATCTTCTTGTGGCGTGTCTCTGTAGATATCAGATCACCATGATGTTCGAAGATTCCAGGATAACACTCCTTAAGTCTGTTGAACTTAGAGTTATATTCGAAGGAATTGCTACACTCAGTAAGTCCATATATCTTCACACCATGATTGAAATGCAGATCCTCGATTAGGTTCTTAACTCCTCTAGGAGCCTGACACTTGATATATGCATTATTGTTGATATTGTACTTAAGCCAATCATCAGCATCCTCGAATCCTACGATTCTTTTGCCTGAGTCATTGTACATCTTAAGACATAGTAGTGTGTTGTCCACATCACCGAATAATACCTTGATCTTATTAAGCTTCTCTTTCATAACTACCTCCTTATATCTCATCCCATGATGGCCACTTGCGATTCTCATTAATGGCCTCTCGAACCGCTGTATAATAGCGTACCTTTTTCTCCATATGGTCCTTCTGTGCCTCCATCTTAGCAATGGTATCAGCCAGCTGTCCTGTCTGCTCCTTCACTAGACTAAGTATGTCGTCGATATGCTCCTTCAGATTAGACTCATATGAGTAGAACTCCTTAATCTTCTCAAGAGGCATAGCGCCATCCTTGAAACACTTGATGCCCTCCAGCCTATCCAGATGCTCATCTGTGTATATGCGATTGTCATTGGCATCCCTGCCCACATGCTCTAGTAATCCTAGACTCTCATAATACCTGAGGGTGGAAGCTACGTTACCTGTGAGCTTAGTAACTTCTTTAATTGTATATGTCTTGCTATCTGCCATAATCACTCCTTATGAAACCTCTAGAGTATCCTATCCACTGTCTTCATAACACTCATCAGATTCTCCATATCTAGCAGTACATCCCCTGTCTCTAGTGAGTGGTTCCCGTTTGGAATAACAGCATAGGTCAGTGCATTATCCTGGCAGTACTCAACTAGCTCCTCAGTGTCGCACAGTGGATCTGCACTGCCATGGAATATTATACAGTCACTATCTCCTATAACATATAATGTCTCCATAACTGGCGTAAAAACTACTAATTCCGCCACCACATCATAGTCTTGATTATACTTAGCTGCCACGAGAGTACCGATGCTCTTACCTATGAATACTACTCTCTCATATGCTGTGAAGTCCACATCACTGAGAGCTGCCACAGTCTGTGCGAAGGCGTCCTCAAATACCTGCTTCTTATCAGCTGTGTGCACATCATAATCGAACTCATAGGCAAGGTCAATTACTTCGTAACCTTTAGCCCGTGCTATCTTCTTAGAATAATATAAAAGTGGTTTGTCTGTATGGTATCCCATTCCAGGAAAAATCACTGCTAAATCCTTAGACATATAAAACTCCTTTATTAATTATCAATCTTTTTTAATTTTACACTTTTTTATATTATATATGATAGAATTAATCTACTTTTTAAGAAAAATTTAATTGCTAAGGAGCTATACTATGTTTAGACCTATGCGTCGCATTAAGCAACAGATATCAGAGGAAGAGTGCATCGAGATTCTCAAGAAACAACCACGAGGAGTATTATCACTTATAGGTGATGATGGTTTCCCATATGGTATGCCTA
>JAILNO010000079.1 GCA_024691465.1 Pseudobutyrivibrio sp.
TACTTGGAAATAGAGGATTTGATGCTAAACAGTAGGAAAAGGATGTCCTTAAAGTTTTAGTTAGACTTTGGAGGATTGACTTATGGCTAATAGTTTCGGAAGCTTATATGTTGGGGCATCTGGCCTTCAGTCAGCATCACATGGATTAAATACAACAGCTAACAACCTTTCGAACATTAATACAGAAGGTTATGTTCGTCAGCAGGTTGTTTATGAAGATAGAAATTACAGAAAAATAGGTAATGCCGCGATCAGCACACAGTATGCTGGTCTTGGTGTGCAGGTAGGAACAATCGTCCACGCTCGCGATATCTTTCTAGATAAAGCATATCGTACTGAGAATGGGCGACATTCTTTTTATGACGCTAGCTCAGAAGCAGTACAAGAGGTTTACACTCAGCTTCAGGAGTCTGATGGCGAGGCTTTCAAGGATGCAATAGCAGACTTTGAGGAGGCTTTCGAGGAATTCGCTAAGGACCCTTCAGACACAGTAAACCAGAACCTGGTATTGCAGAAGGCTAGTCTTTTTTTGTCTAGAGCTCAGGCTGTAGAGGATGGATTAGAGGATTACCAGACTATTATCAATTCCAAGATCAGAGAGAAGCTAGAGAGAATCAATGAGATTGGTAAGGAGATAGTTGATTTAAATAAGAGAATACAGGCTATAGAGGCAGGTAAGGTTGAGAAGGCCATGGATATGCGAGATACCAGAGATCTATTACTGGATGAATTATCAGGCATGGTTAATATTACCTACCGCGAGGATAGTACAGGCGTGGTTAACGTGGAGATAGAGGGAGTCGAGTTCATCGACGAGGTCAATTTCTACCAGGTAGGCATACTTGAGGATAAGAAGACCAGGTTCATTAAACCTTATTGGCCACAGCTTTCAGATATTGTAAGTAAGGATGATGAATCCCTTAACACTTACTATCCAATATTTAACACAGACAATATAGATGCTGAGAAGGGCAATGATATAGGTGAGATTAAGGCTCTGCTCCTAGCCAGAGGTAGTGGATGGAGCAATTATCTGGATTACTATGATGAGAATGGCGAAGCATTAACTTCTACTGCTTATGAGAATGGAATCGCCAATTCAATCATGATGAATTCAGAGGCAGAGCTTGACACTCTTATACATGAGCTGGTTACTAAGATTAATGACATCTATAGCCCACTAACTACAGTTGCATCAGCATATGAAGGTGCAGCAAAAGTTACATATACAGATAGCCAAGGTAACGAAGTTAAAGTTGATGCCAGCGCCCTTAAGATACTAGATGAGGCCAACTGTTCAGTAGGTTCAGATGGAGAGCTTCCACCTAGAGAGCTCTTCGTAAGAAACGGATGCGATAGATATACTAAGAAGGATGTCACCATAACTAATGCAGATGGTACCACATCCACTGCGAGCGTGTATCTATACAATGAGGAAGATTCTAATGATACATCTACTTGCTACACTCTTAAGTCCTTAAAAGTTAACGAGGAATTGGTGAAGCAGGAATCCTATATACCACATAGGATATATACAGAACAGACTCAGACTGATTACGATTTGGGACAGAAGCTAAGTGCTATATGGAATGCTCAGGATTTCAATCTGAATCCTAGCGATACCACTCCTTGTGGATACACAGGATTCTACACTAAGTGGATTGGAGAGATTGGTAACACAGGTAATGTATATGCCACCACAGAGGCTTCACTTTCAGGTACTAAGGAAGAGATTGAGTATAGCAGACAGGGAGTGATCGGAGTATCTTCAGATGAAGAACTTACAATAATGATTAAATATCAGTCAGCATATAATGCTTCCAGCCGATATATTAATGTAATTAACGAAATGATTGAACATCTACTTACCAGCTTATAGAGGTAGTAGGAAAGGAATAGCTTATGTCATCAACATTCTTTGGATTGACAATTTCATATTCTGGTCTTAACACAGCACAGGCTCAGATTAATACCACAGCTAACAATATCTCTAATGTTAATACCAAGGGATATAGCAAGCAGGTTGTTAATACAGTTGCTTCATCTGCACTGAGATGTTATCAGAGCTATGGAACTACAGGTACTGGTGTAGAAGTTACTTCCGTTACCCAGTCTAGAGACTTGTACTACGATGAGAAGTATTGGAATAACCAGTCAGCACTTGGCTACTATGAGAAGAAGAAGTATTACATGGATCAGATTCAGGATTACTTCTCTGAGACTAATACTAACACTGGATTCTCAACCATCTATTCTAAGATGTTCAATGCCATGAGCACACTACAGGGTAGTCCTGGAGATGATACAGTCAGGAAGCAGTTCATTTCAACTGCTAAGCAGCTCACAGACTACTTCAACCAGTTATCCACTAAGCTCAATGATCTGCAGAGCGCTGTCAACGATGAGATTAAGACAGCAGTTGATGATATCAATTCAATTGCTGAGAAGACAGCCATCCTTACTAAGCAGATCAATGTAATCGAACAGGGTGGTGGTAGAGCTAATGAGCTCAGAGACCAGAGAGCACTTCTTATGGATGAGCTATCTGAGATAGTA
>JAILNO010000168.1 GCA_024691465.1 Pseudobutyrivibrio sp.
TACTTATTCCACTGATTTTGGAGAGGCAATTACCTACTGTGTTACTCCTGGTGCGCTGAGTAAGCATATGTATAGGAATGTCGTGTATTTTACTACGGCCAGACCTTCTAATATTCCACTAGTATATCCTCACAAGTATGAAGGAGCTCAGATGCTTTCTTTATATAAGCATCCAGCTCAGACTGTATGGTTCCTACAGAACTGGAAGCTTATACGAGAGGGATTAGAGGGAGCAGGATCTGCCGATATTCCATTGGACGAGAGTATTACTAACGAGTTTGATTTATAAAGGTTTATTTATGAGTAAGAAGATAGAAACAGAGAAGTTCACAAAGGCGTTTCTTGATAGGAAGCCAACTCGTTGTTCTAAGTGCAAGGGCCGTATCAGATATATTGGTGGCGGTAAGTATGAGTGCTTCGAATGCGGACATATAGAGACGGATGATTTCGGCAAGGTTAAGGACTATATCGACGAGCATGGGGCTACCCCAGCTATAATTATTTCTGAGCACACTGGTGTTCCAGTTGATATTATTAACGGTATGCTTAAGCAGGGACGTCTGGAGATACCAGAGGGCAGTCCAGTGTACGTACAGTGTGAGTCCTGCGGTTGCAGTATTAGATATGGAAGATATTGTCCTGATTGTATTCGCAGTAGGACCAATAGTCTGAAGGGTGTCTACTTTAATCCTGAGGTGGGAGAGAAGCCACAGCATGTTGAGAGGAAACAGGATGGTAGGATGCACTTCATCAAGTTCGATTAATATATTTGCCACAGCTTAGCTGTGGCTTTTTTTTACTATAATACTTTAATCTGTTAACGCGTTACCGTGCTGTGCTGACAAATGTCCGTAAATGGTGTACAATGCAACCTGTTGCGATAATTTACGATTTTTCTTATATAAATCGTCGAAAACAGGTGAAGAAATGAAGCAGATATTAAAGACAGCATTGATAGTCATTTTTGGTAATCTTTCATATGCATTTGCAGTTGCATTTTTTATAGAGCCATCAGGATTAATTACTGGTGGAGGAACGGGAATCGCTTTGTTTTTTCACCATATGTTTGGATTTCAGACAAGCCATGCGGTGTTTGTTATTAATACATCTCTATTCTTGGTGGGATGGCGCATTATGGGACGCAGATTCGCTGCCACCACCTTGGTTTCCACTTTTTGTATGCCAATTGAATTAAGGATATGTGAGTTGATTGCAGCTAATTATGAGCCTATTGATGATATAGTCATCTGCACTGTGTTAGGCGGTATGATTATAGGCGCCAGCTTGGGAATAGTCATTCGTACTGGAGCTTCCACTGGAGGTATGGATATTCCACCTATCGTTTTGAATAAGTACTTCGGCACACCTATATCGGGAGCCATGTGGGTATTCGATATTATTATATTGGGATTGCAGGCGGTATTCACTGATAGGAGGATAGTGCTATATGGTATTCTTCTAGTTATTGTATACACTATGACACTTGATAGGACCTTAATCCTTGGCAAGTCTAAGACTCAGATTAAGGTAGTCAGCAAGAAAAGTGACGATATTCGTAGGGCTATTCTCCAGGATATAGATAGAGGAGTCACTGTCATGTACGGTCGCACTGGCTATCTAGGTAAGGATACTGAGATTACATTATCTATTGTTTCTACTAGAGAGTTGGCTCGTACTGAGAAGCTGGTTCATGATATTGATCCAGATGCATTTATAATTGTAAGTCGCGTATCTGAGGTTAAGGGACGTGGATTCACTACTCAGAAGAAATACCTTTGATTTGAATTTATATATAGTCTGAATAGAGAGATAATATGTGGATAACTCATAGAGAAAAGAGAAACTTTTCTGTGAGTTATCCACATTTTTTATGCAACAGAAGAAAAGTTCTTCTCATCTGTAGATTAAATGCAAGATATCCTGCACAAAGTTACTTTACCTTGCTAAAGAGTTTTGGTACACTAATGGCAAATATCTGAAAGTTATAAAGACATAAGGAGAAGGACATGCCAGTATTTGATTTTGCACAGGAAGAAAAAGATAAGAGTGAGGCCATTAAGACATATACTACTTTTCAGTCAGATGAACCAGAGGCTACCAAAGATAAGCCTATTCTTATTATAGAAGATAAGGAAGGACAATTTACACATCATGTGAACGGCTCTTTTACTAATCCTATTACCAGGACCAGTTTCGAATGCGAGACGGGAAAGGGTGTAGAGCCAGCGGATATTCTTAAGGTAGATTCCAGATTCGTCAGTCTGATTGGTTGGTTAGGAGAGAATCATATCCCTGTGAGATTATCAGGTGCAAATACAGATGAGGGTTATGCAGTATACAAGATACGAGAGACAGGTATTGGAAACGGTAAGCTTTCATCTGAGGATGGATTCCTGCAGTTTATGATGGAGCGTCTCTTTTCCGCTGGTGCCCCATCTGAGGAGGAATTAGATGAGGAGGAGGCTGAAGATGGTGACGATATGAAGCTCACCAGTATTCAGTCTATTACAGACTTCATTACCTGCGCAGGTCGTACTTTTCCTGATAATATCAGGCTCTGGGCTAGACGTAATCTGGCTGTGGCTAAGTCATCTGAAGTTACCATTGAGGAGCGCCGTCATGCTCAGAGAGCGCTTTCTATCATGACAAGCATCCAGTGGAAGAGCGATTATTTCGAGGCTATCGATCCAGTGGAAGCCAGAAAGATACTAGATGAGGAATTATACGGATTAGAGTCTGTTAAACAGCGTATTATGGAGACTGTTATTCAGGTGAACAGGACTCATACTCTTCCTAGTTATGGACTGCTTCTATGCGGACCTGCAGGTGTTGGTAAGTCTCAAATCGCATATGCGGTAGCGCGCATTCTTAAATTGCCATGGACTACACTTGATATGAGTTCTATAAATGATCCTGAGCAGCTTACTGGTAGCTCTAGGATATACTCTAATGCTAAGCCTGGTATTATAATGGAAGCATTTTCTAATTCGGGCACCAGCAACTTAGTATTCATTATTAACGAATTAGATAAGGCCAATTCAGGAAAAGGAAACGGTAATCCAGCAGATGTATTGCTGACACTTCTGGATAATTTAGGATTCACTGATAATTATATGGAATGTATGATTCCAACTATGGGTGTGTATCCTATTGCAACAGCTAATGTTAAATCAGACATCTCTGCACCTCTTATGTCGAGATTTGCAGTCATAGACATACCTGATTACACAGTGGAGGAGAAGAAGGAGATATTTAAGAGATTCTCTCTACCTAAGGTATTAAAGAGAATGGGCATGTCTAAGGATGAGTGTCAGATTACTGAGGATGGATTAGATGCGGTAATGGACAAATTCGTAATTTCCACAGGAATTAGAAATGTTGAGCAGGCTGCAGAGCATCTGGCAGCTAATGCTTTGTATCAGATAGAAGTGGACGGTGTGCAAACTGTTACATTTGACAGGGCGATGGTGGAAAAACTTTGTTAAATGGGGTTTACAAAAAGTTGTCTTTTATGATACATTTTTTATGTAAATTCAAACAATTCAATTCTAAAGGAAGGAGAACAGCTATGGACAAATCAGACAGTCATGGGCGATTATGTTGCGACGAGGCATTTTTTGAATATATGATTAGCTGTTCTTTTAATTTATAGTATCTATAATACGAAGAACTTTGTTTTCGTGTATTAAAGAATGTCAACGTCTCTTAATCAATGGACATGACATTCTTTTTTTATTAGCGGAGAAATTATCATGGAAACAAAGGAAATATTAGAGGAAATCAAAACCAACGAGATTATCGACTTGCTACGCTCTAATTTAGGTGCCGAACAGCTAATAGAAGCTCTCGACGATTATCATGAGAATGATATTGCTGAGGCTTACGAGGCACTGGAACCAGATGATCGTAGGAGATTATTCGATATCTTAGGTGCTGAACGCCTATCAGAAATCTTCCCATATATTGAGGATGTAGGTGAATATTTATCAGACTTTACTCTAGAGCAGGCTGCAGACGTCTTAGAGAACATGGACGCTGATGATGCGGTTGATGCCTTGGAGGATATCGAGGATGAGGAGCAGAGAGAGCAGCTCATTGCCCTCATGGATAAGGAAGCATCGGCTGATGTACGACTTATCAATTCCTATGATGAGGATGAGATTGGTAGCATGATGACTACTAACTTCATCGTTATCAATGAGAATTTTTCAGTCAAGCAGGCTATGCGTTCTTTAATTTCTCAGTCTAGGGATAATGACAATATCAATACTATCTATGTAGAGGATGAGGATAAGAAGTACTGTGGTGCTATCGATTTAAGAGACCTGATTCTAGCTAGAGATTACACTCCACTTGGGGATGTTATTAGTCACAGTTATCCTAGTGTCAGAGCTGACGAGCTCATCTCTGAGACTATTGAGATGCTGAAGGATTATGCTGAGGATTCTATTCCAGTACTCAATCCTAATGATGAAATCATCGGTGTTATCACATCTCAGGATATCATCGAGGCCGTTGATGATGAGATGGGTGAAGACTACGCTAGGTTGGCTGGTTTGACCGCTGAAGAGGATTTGAATGAGAGCCTTCCAGAGAGTATCAAGAAGCGTATTCCTTGGTTGTTACTACTTCTGGGACTAGGTCTTGTAACCAGTTCAGTTATAGGTATCTTTGATAAGGTAGTAGCATCAGTAGCTATAGTGGTAGTGTTCCAATCACTCATATTAGATATGGCTGGTAATGTAGGTACTCAGTCACTTGCTGTTACCATCAGAGTGCTCATGGATGAAGAGATATCTGGCCTTGAGAAGGTTAAGTTTATTTTAAAAGAGATGAGAGTAGGTGGAACTAATGGTATTATTCTAGGTCTATTAGCGCTTGTCTTTGTTGCAGTGTATTTACATGGTCTTAAGGGATATGTGTGGGCAGCAGCATTTAAAGTGTCAGGAATCGTAGGATTTTCACTATTTGTTGCTATGATAGTATCAAGCTTTATCGGTACTATTATTCCTATATTCTTCCACAAGATTAAGGTGGATCCAGCAGTTGCATCAGGTCCACTTATCACTACAATTAACGATCTGGTAGCAGTAGTTACTTATTATGGATTGGCAGGATTATTATTAGTAGGCCATATCTAAGACACGGGGGTGTTTATGAAGGTATTAAATTTCGGCTCACTTAATTTGGACTATACCTATGCGGTATCCCATATTGTCAGAGAGGGAGAGACTATATCCTCTGATGATGTGCAGCTTAATTTAGGAGGCAAGGGATTCAATCAATCTGTTGCCATTGCTAGAGCGGGTATTGCAGTATATCATGCAGGTCTGGTTGGTGAAGAGGGATTGGATTTCTACGATGCTTGTGAGACATATGGAATTAAGACAGATTATATTAAGACTGTCACTGGCCGTTGTGGACATACCATTATCCAGGTGGATGAGAAGGGCCAGAATAGCATAGTCCTCTATGGCGGCGCTAATCAGAAGAACTCTAAAGAATTCGTTGATGAGGTCCTTAGTAATTTCGAGACAGGAGATATTATATTGCTCCAGAATGAGATTAATGAGTTGCCATATATTATTGACCAGGCTTTTGCTAAGGGTATGACTATTGTTCTTAATCCATCGCCTCTTAATCATAAGATTGATGATTGCGATTTGGGTAAGGTATCTGTCTTTGTTCTAAATGAGACAGAGGGGCAGCAGCTTACAGGCATGACCACTCCTACTACCATAGTTTCTGCTATGGATGCCAGCTTTGCGAATGCTAAGATTATGCTTACCCTTGGAGAAAAGGGATGCATCTATCACCACGGTGATGAGGAGTATTATCAGCCGGCTTTTGCTGTGGAAGCAATTGATACCACGGCGGCAGGCGATACTTTTACAGGGTTCTTTATAGCAGGCCTTCTCAAGAAACAGCCTGTCAGAGATATACTTGTTACCGCAGCGAAAGCAGCTGCTCTTGCGGTGCAGAAAAAGGGTGCAGCCCAGTCAATTCCATTCATGTCTGAAGTAGAATTATTTGAAGCATAAATTCTTAAGTCCTTACACATTGAAGTGTAAGGACTTTTTCAATATTTGGTATCAATTTTCACAAACTTTACATAAAATACTACAAAATGTTGTAGAACTTAACGACTAAGTGTTATAAAATTAGATTATAGAAAAACTATATAGTTCTTTCGTATAGTTTCCCTGATATACGAGTGAAAAGAAGTTTATCGGGGCATTTAAATTTAATAAAGGAGCGTGACCCCTATGAAGAAAAACTACGTACTTGACACTAATATTTTGATTCACTGCCCTACAGCACTTTTTGGATTTGATGATAACAATGTTATTATCACAACCACAACGCTTCAGGAACTTGATTCAAAGAAGACAGCTTATGCAGAGGTAGGCTATGGCGCCAGAGAGAGTATCAGAAACATCGAATCAATCGAAGGTGACTATGCAAAAGGGGTTACAATGCCAAATGGCGGCACCTTTAAAATTGCAAAAGAATCTGAGTTTGAGAAGCTGGTTCCAGCAGAGTTTTCATTGGATCGACCTGATAACAGAATAATTAACGGCGTGCTAGGAATAGCTAAATCAAGCGAGCTTGAGACTATACTTGTAACTAACGATATTTCCATGAGAATCAACGCCCACATGTGTGGATGTGTGGTACAGGGTTATCACAATGAGATGATTCTTGACAATGAGAATTATACAGGCAGAATAGACATTACACCTGAGGATATTGAGAGCCCATTCAATAAGGGATTCCTAGAGAATGAGTTCGGTATATGCAGGGATGGAAGTAATTCTGCTCTATATACCTTTAAGACTGATGGATGGCATATTCTTAAGGACAGAGATTATTACACACCATATTGCCAGCCTAGAAACGTGGGACAGAGATTTGCTTTATATGCCTTGCTGGCCAGTCCAGAGGAGCTTCCTCTTGTAATACTTAAGGGTAGTGCAGGAACTGCTAAGACATTCCTTTCTCTTGCTGCAGGACTACAGGGCTATTATCACAATGGTTATGACAGAATTATGATTACCAGAAGTAATACACTCTCTGATAATGATCTGGGATTCCTGCCTGGTGATTTAGAGGAGAAAATGACTCCTTTAATTGCACCTTTTATGGATAACCTGCAGGTACTTCTGAAGGGGCAGAATGAAGAGAAGGAACAGATAAAGATTCAGATAGAGGATATGTTTGAGACAGGTATCTTAGAGATATGCTCATTGGCATATATGAGAGGCCGTTCACTGGTTAATTCATACATAGTAGTAGATGAGGCTCAGAACTGTACCATAGGTCAGATTCTTGAAATCATCACTAGAGCAGGCAAGGGATCTAAGGTAGTTCTATTAGGTGATCCAGATCAGATTGACTCACCTAAGCTAGACAGAAAGAACAATGGACTTACCTTTGCATCTGAGCGTATGAAGGGTTCTAAGCTATGTGCACAGATTACATTTGATGAGACTGAGACAGTTAGAAGTGCATTGGCAGCAGAGGGTGCTAAGCGCCTTGTTATTAAATAAGTTTCTAATTCTTTTGTTATAATTAATCCTCCTTTTTAAAAACCAGGATTTTCTGACGCTACTCAGAAAATCCTGATTTTTTTATGGGGAATGAATTATAAAGATTTCTAAAATTTAATCTGTACTACTTGAAATAGTACAGATTATATGTATACTGAAAAAGTAATGAATTAGTTTAGAATTGCGGAGGCAAGAAATGAAAAGAAGAATTGCTTTACTTTTGGCTTGTTTATTAACCGTATCTTTTATGGGGGCATGTTCTAAGGAAGTTGCCGATGAAGGCAGTGGGGCTACTGTGAAGGATGAGACTCCAGTAGCCATTGAGCCTGCTGAGGAAGAAGAGGTTGAGGAAGTGGCTACAGCTCCTACTTACGCTCTTACATCAGTTACGGCAGATGACTATACATATTTTACTGGAGGAGTTCAGTGCATACAGATTACAGATGATAAGCATCCTGAATTATCTGCAGCTATTGATGCACAGTTTTCTGATCTGGTCTCATCATTCAATAAGAGTGCTGAGAGCATGAATAAGGAAGCTGAGGAGATGAATGCAGAGAATAAGAAGTATGCAGAAGAGAATCCAGATATAGAGTACTATGAGACT
>JAILNO010000203.1 GCA_024691465.1 Pseudobutyrivibrio sp.
GCAATGGATGCAACCACACCAGGAACTAAGTACATTGCAATTAAGAAGAGCATTACAATGCATAGACCTACGCCTGCTGCAATAAGAGATGTCTTAAGAGCATCAGAACCCAGCTGTGCACCAACTACCTGTGACTCAAGCTCTGTAAGCTCGATATCAAGACCACCGATACGGATGTAAGAAGCAAGCTTCTCAGCTGCCTCAAAAGACTCCATACCCTCTACTACACAGTTACCAGTAGTGATAGCTTCCTTAACAGATGGAACTGATACGAACTGTCCATCATAGTAGATAGCGATTGAATCACCTGTAAGAGCAGCTGCCTTAGTAGCGTATGCGAAAGCATCTGTACCCTCATCATCGAACTGTAATCTAACTACGTAATTAGTCTTGCCAGTGTTGCTATCATCCTGTGTAGCTGCCTGTGCAGACTTAACATTAGTACCTGTTGCAATGATAGAACCATTGTCAATTAATGTCTGAATGTCAGAGTTAAGTGTACCGTCGATGGTACCGTCCTCACCGTAACCATTGATAGTGTAGTTAGGATTGCCCTCTGAATCATATTGCGAAATAAAATAAAGTGTACCTGGAGTTCCAAGCTCCTCGAGAAGAGCATTAGCATCTGTAACACCTGGAATCTCGACTGTGATTCTATTATCGCCTACGCAATATACATTAGCCTCTGTAGTGGCACTTTCCTCACCGAGATCATTCTCAATACGCTGCTGGAGCTTGAGGATAGTATCCTGCATCTGCTCATCAGTAGGTGTATCTCCTACAGCCTCATATGTGATGCTGACACCACCATCCAGATCAAGTCCTAGCTTGAGACTGTTGTTATTCTTTGCTACTGTGCCTGTAAGAACTAGAGCTGCGTAATATCCAAGTAAAGCAAGGATTAAAACGAAAGCTACCAGCCAGGCAATACCCTGTCCCTTTTTTAAACGCTTCATTTTTATTCTCCTATTCTATAAATAATTCGA
Organism: Pseudobutyrivibrio sp.; assembly: GCA_024691465.1. The sequence continues at coordinate 987 of JAILNO010000203.1, forward strand.
ATGTTGCTATTATGAGCTCTTGCTGGCCTCGTGTACCTTGAGAGCAATAGCGCATTCAATACGTTTCTTTTGAAGCTCACAACCAACATGATAGTTCCCCAATATGCTGCCTGTGAAATTATATGCATTGGCTGCACAACCGCCACTGCAGTAGAATCTAGCGAAGCAATTCTTACACTCTTCCTTAGCGTATACATTGCAGTGCTTGAATTCATTAACAACCTCAGTCTTCTTAACCCCGTTCCAAACATCGCCGAGGCAGAAGTCTGTATTTCCAACGAACTGATGGCAAGGATAAAGCTCTCCAGTAGGAGTAACTGCCATGTACTCAGTTCCTGAACCACATCCTGATAGACGCTTGTATACACAAGGGCCTCCCTCCAAATCAATCATGAAGTGGAAGAAATTGAAGTCCTCATCAGTACCCTGACGACGCATCATCTCAGCTGCAAGCTTATCGTACTCTTCGAAAAGCTGTGGTAAATCCTCCTCGCGGATAGCATAGTCATCAGTCTCCTGAGCAACTACTGGCTCAACTGAAATCTGCTTGAATCCCTCATCTGCCAGATGAAGTACATCCTTAGAGAAGTCTAGATTGTTCCTGGTGAAAGTACCTCTGATATAGTACTTATCCTGGTTACGAGACTCTGCAAGCTGCTTGAACTTAGGCATGATGAGCTCATAACTAGGTGCACCCTTTCTAAATGGACGCATAAGGTTATGTATCTCAGGACGACCATCGCAGCTAAGTACTACATTGGCCATCTCCTTATTAGCGAATTCCTGAATCTCATCATTGAGAAGCACACCGTTAGTGGTGAGTGTGAAGCGGAAGTTCTTATTATGCTCCTTCTCAATGGAACGACCATACTTAACCAAATCCTTAACTACCTGCCAGTTCATAAGTGGCTCACCGCCGAAGAAATCCACCTCAAGGTTCCTTCTGCTGCCTGAATTAGCAACTAAGTAATCAAGAGCCTGCTTACCTACTTCGTATGTCATGAGCTCGCGCTTACCTGTGTGGTACTCGCCCTCTTCTGCGAAGCAGTATTTACATGCCAAGTTACAATCGTGTGTTATATGTAAGCAAAGAGCCTTAACTACTGTAGGTCTAGCTGTGAAATCAGCAATCTTAGGCTCATAATTATCCTCAGTAAAAAGCGAGCCATCTGCGATCAACTGATTAATCTCTGAATAGATCTCCTCGAGTTCCTTGTCAGAAATATCGACCTGGCTCTTCTTCATCTCAGCAAGCGCCTGCTCACCACCTAGCTCCTGCCAGAGAGCTAAGAAATCGTATGTTACATCATCTACTACGTGGATGGCGCCACTGTTTATATCTATGACAACGTTGTAGCCGTTGTTTTTAAACTGGTGTATCACTAAAAAATGTCCTTTCATAAACGCACAATAGACCGTTCCTCTAATATAAATTAGACAGGACCGGTCTGCGCATTAAATATAGATAACTTCTGTAAGATTAGTTCTTGTGCTCACAGCTCTGGTTACCAACTGTGCAAGAAGTCTTGCAAGCTGACTGGCATGATGTCTGGCACTCGCCACATCCGCCCTCTTTAACTGTGTTCTGTAATCTCTTAGTATTAAGTGTCTTAATATGTTCCATTATAAATCTCCTTTTATTATTATTGCTCCTTAGAGCCAAAAAGCTAGAGTAAATTATACTACAGCATCCCAAAAATAGAAAGTATTTAATTCAGTGATTATGCTACTTCGCAATATCAATTGGATCTGTGCCAATACCCTCTTCCACACCAGATTCTGGTTCAGAGATGACGCTGGTAGAATTCACAACAGCATTTTCAACGCATAAATCTGTGGCCTTCTCTGTAAGATATGCCAGCTTGAAGTAACGCTCCCCGCTGTAGCCATCCACTGAGAACTGATCGTAGAAGCTGTCCAAATCAGTGAAGCCCATATTAGTGTATATATCTGATATGAATTTAGAGTAGCCCTCCTCATCCACCTCGATGCCTTCCTTCTTAGCAATAGCCTCAAGGATAAGCTCTGTCTCGGTAGACTCCTTAACACTCTCCTTGAGAGAGTTAACTACCTGCTCATAATCATAACCCATGGATGTAGCATATTCTTCCATAGTGGTACCGTACTGCTGATACTTCATATTCTGAAGCATAAGGATCAAATCCACTCTGGCCTGAAGGAGTGCCTCAGGTACCTCAGATACGGTGCAGTTGTTAATAAGTGCGTTAAGTACTGCAGTCTCTGTATCATTAGTAAGATTATCCTCAAGAGAAGCCTCGTATTTCTCCTTGAGGGATGCCTTGTAATCATCCACTGTATCCATGCCGAAATTAGCAGATACTGTCTCATCTGTGAGATCATCTATAGAAGAAACAGCCTTAGCAATGTAGTTAACCTGGAATGTGAATACTACAGTCTGTCCTGCCAAGTCTGCATTGCTATATTGCTCTGGGAATGTGACATCATAAGCCACCTCATCCCCTACAGATGCACCTACCAGACCTGCTGTGAAGCCATCGATATATCCCTGAGTAGGATTACCTGCTGCACAGTTGCCTGCTATATCAAGAAACTGATCCTCAGCAGAGCCTCCATCAAAAGCTACGCCGTCCTGAGAACCTACATAGTCCACATTGACAATGGAATCCTCTGCCACCTCAGTGACGCTGTCATCCTCTGCAAAAATAGACGAAGAAGCAAGTGTATCTTCAATATAATTGTCAAAGCCCTCATCGCTGTACTCATACTCGCCCTCGATGGTGACCTCGATGCCCTTATAATCGCCTAATGTAACATAGTCATCTACATCATACTCTAGCTCAGTCTGAGCTGTAGTAGCTGTATCCTCCTTAGTCTCAGTGGCAGCCTCAGTGCTCTCCTTCTCTTTGGAGCCACAAGCTGTAACCGATAGTGCCATAGTGACAACCAGTGCCATGGCCATTAATCTATTCTTCATGGATTAACCCTCCGTATGCGAAATCTTTGTATAATATACCACATACACTATCTTAAATCAAAAAATCCATGAGATGAAACCACCTCATGGACTTAAATTATTTCTTTGAAGTACGACCATAAAGAATAGTCATATCCTTAATCTTCTTAGCCAGCCCCTTATCAATGTCGTCATTGAGCAGTCTCCACTGCCAGTTTCCTGTAGGAGTGCCTGGCACATTGATACGATGACCCTTGCCTAGGCCCAAGTAATCCTGCATCTGAGCTACGAACAGATTAGCCACTGACTCCATGCCACTTCTAATCATGCCCCAGTTGAACATCTCATCGGCTGATATGCCCATGTACTGGCAAGCGTAACTTTTGTCCTGAGTCTTAGCATCCATATACCACTCCATAGCTGTAGCATTGTCATGGGTGCCTGTATAGCAGACGCAGTTCTTATTGTAGGAATGTGGCTGATAATCATTAGGCTCACCTGAGTCAAAGGCGAACTCAAGGACCTTCATGCCTGGCCACTTGCTATCCTGTAAAAGCTTAACAACAGTAGGTGAAGGCTCACCTAAATCCTCAGCGATAAATTGTATATTAGGGAACTTCTTGGAGAGGAGCCCTACCAGATTCATACCTGGGCCCTTCTTCCATGTACCGTTCTTGGCAGTCGTCTCCCCGGCTGGTACAGACCAATAGGTATCAAAGCCTCTGAAGTGATCTATGCGAAGCACATCATATAGCTTAGCAGAACCAGCAATTCTTCTGATCCACCAACGGTATCTATCCCTCTTCATGGCCTTCCAGTCGTAGCATGGATTGCCCCAGAGCTGTCCATCAGCGCTGAAGTAATCTGGTGGCACACCAGCTACCTCAACAGGATAGTTCTTGTCATCCA
>JAILNO010000087.1 GCA_024691465.1 Pseudobutyrivibrio sp.
TCTCTCAAAGAGGAATCCACTGAATGCATCTACTGTAGCCATATCAAACTTCTCTGTAAAATTCTTAATAACAACCATGCGATATAGAGGGTTGTTAGAATACGCCCACTCACCCATGGCTACATCTAGACTCTTCTTAACCAGATCAATAGTCTCTCTAGTGGAATGCTCGCTCTCATTAGGGAAAATGATGCCAAATGTATACTGATTCATCTCGTATACTCTGACCTTGGAGTTGACCTGCTCTAAGTCACGTATCTTGGCAGATATACGCTTCCTGGCAATAGTCATTAATTTATAGTTATCCACAATCTCAAGACGTGGGAACTTAACAAAAATAAATGCTGGATTAGTATTTTTCTTGGAATTAAGTGAAATGAGATGGGATTCAAAAGCCTGCTTATTCTGGCAACCAGTAACCTCATCGTACAAAATGCTGTGGAATATTATGTAGCATAACATAAATGGAACCACATATGTAACACTCAAGAAACAAAAATGGAATCTAACCATCTGAAGAACTAATACACCTGTCTCAAAAGGGACAAACATGTATATGAGATTCATGAGTACTCTAGGTATCTCCTTACGGTTATAGACAGCTGAACCCACTACCAAACCCACATCTATAAGCGAGAATACCATGTGTACATTGAAGAATGGTGTGAATTCGTATACTCCATCCACTAGTGTAATGTAACTATCGGTGAAGAATACGATTCCTACCACTATTAAATATATTCCTGAGAATATGGTGACAATCATGTTAAGGACATCTAAGTTCTCTCTCTGCTTAAGGCTTAGCAGATGTATATACGAGAATAAAAGAACTAGGATCCCGAGATATGTTACGTAATAGAGCATAACTGTCATTCTAAACATAAAGCCCTCAAAGGCTGTGTCGAATCGAAGCTGCGCAACGCAGGCTATATGAAGAATGATGTTAGCTATTGATAATATTTGACCATAGAAAATCACAGAAAGTACAGCGGTTCGCTTAGGTCGGCTGGCCACTGTAAGGTATAGCATTGTTAGCGCAATTAACAATAATACTCTCTCTGCTGCAATATTAAATCCGTTGATGTCCATAACAAAATTTGCCCTTTGTATTTGCTTATTCCTGCAAAGACTCCATGATAGGCGGAATTAACTGCTTCTTTCTAGAAACAACCCCCTCCAATATGTAGCTATCTGCAGCAACAGGCATTCTAAATGCATCGGCAATTATTTTGTCCGCCTCCCCGCCAACGAATAGAAGCTCTGTTGATTCATTAAGGATATCTGTAAGCATAACATATACGGCATCTAAGTCCGAGCTGTTAAGTACGGTATCCATGTAAATCTTGATATTATCCTTGATAGAGTTAAGCTGGGCTCTTGAAATAGAGCTAACCTGAGCAACTCCGAATTTAGTATCTCCACTAGTGAAGATTTTGTAATCTTGATGAAAGATCTGATCTGGTGTACGGTCCTTGAAATCACTTCCTGCTTCAAACATAGAAGTGGCAAGTTCTGTAACATCCACACCTGCAATTTCAGCAAGTTCTCTGGCAAGGGTCTCATCTGTAGGTGTACATGTAGGAGATCTAAACATCAATGTGTCCGAAAGAATAGCTGAACATAAGATACCAGCAATATCCTTTGGAATCTCTACATCTTTTTCCTTGTACATCAGTGTCACTATTGTGGCTGTAGAGCCAAGTGGCTGATTTCTGAAAAGGATAGGTGAAACAGTCTCAAGTGAACCAAGTCTATGGTGATCAATAATCTCTAAGACCTCAGCCTGCTCGATTCCATCAACTGCCTGAGACTTCTCATTGTGATCCACCAGGATGATTCTCTTCTTCTGCATATTAAGAAGAAGACGACGAGAAACCATACCAATGTAATGACGATTCTCATCGAGGATAGGGAAGTCACGATGACGAACTGTCTTCATAACCTCTCTAACATCATCCACATAATCATCTAGTTCGAAGCTAACCACGTCATCCCTCTTCATGAACTGACGAATAGGCATAGACTGATGAATAAGTCGAGCAACTGTAAATGTATCATACTCAGTAGTAATAAGTACTACCTGATGCTCGGTTGCAAGCTTCTCGACCTGTGGATCTACGGAACTAGCTCCGCAAACTATCAAACAACTACATCCAGCCTCAATACATATGAGCTGGCGTGCTGTAATGTTACCAACAATAACAAGGTCGTCCTGATGAATATCCTCATGGAGTCCCTCTCTATTATTAGAAGCAATAACTACTGAACCCCTCACGAAATATGCGTGTGGGTTACCAGTGATTAACTTAGCATTAAGTGTGCTAATAATATTAGAGTACTGGGTACGGGCTCTAGAAAGAATGCTATTGTCATATACATCCATATATGAGTATGCAATATCTCCATTGACGATAACGCCCTCGAGCTTGCCTGTCTTAGCTATAACTGGAAGTGTGACAACATCTCTCTCAAGCATGATTTCCCATGCCTTCTTAAGTGAGATATGACCATCTACTCCCTCAAGCTCTCTGTACTCAATATCCATAAGCTGAGCGCCTACATCTGATACTGTCTCAGGCTCTGGAACATTAAAACGATTTAAAACATAGCGAGTCTCCTTGTTAAGATTACCCGCCTTCTTAGGTAAAAAAGTGTCTCCTGTACTAAGTACATTTTTCAAGTGTGCATAACCAATAGCTGCACAAATACTGTCTGTGTCAGGGTTTTTGTGACCGACGATATAAACTGGATTCGGCATAATCCCTCCATTAATTTCTTACTAAAATATTCCTAAAGAAAGAATTAGCGAAGCAATTGACACACCCATTGTTACTACTAAAAGAACGATTACAACAACTGATAATTTCTTAAGTGAGCTATAATGCTCAATAGCCTTGATAGCCTGTTCCTCGCTGTTGTCGTGCTCTTTTAATAAATCTTGAATCAAGCGATATAGATGAACTGACTCAGAATGAGTCTTCTCTGAGAGCTCGTTCTGGATTGTATCTAAACCATCGGATACATTCTTGAGGGTATCCTGAAGATTTCTATTGTGTGCTTCGTAGGAATCCTGATTATCGCTCACCTGGCCCTTAATGTCAATCTCAAGTTGATCCATGTTGCTCTTAACAACCTGCATCATTCTATCTACCTGAGTCTCAACATCAGCAACTAGGCTATCAGCCTCCTCTTGCTTTCTAGATAATTCTTCCTGTAGCTTAACATTGATGGCTTCCTTCTCTCTGACAAGGGCCTCAAGTTCAGCTGCTTTGCGCTCCTTCTGAGCTATTAACTGCTGGAGCTGTGTTGCTTTTTCTCTAAAAGCATCAATCTGTTCTAAGAGCAAATCCTCTCCATTATCCACTGGCTGTGAAACTGGAGTCTCTACTTTGCTCACAACAACATCCTCTGCTGTTCCCTCTACATTAATGTTTTCCATAGCACTCTCCTCCTAGTTAAAATGTAAACTTGTCTGCAAAATATGCATCCAAATCTGCAATTGCGATTCTTTCCTGCTCCATAGAGTCACGGTGACGAACTGTAACCATATGGTCTTCCTCAGAATCGAAATCATATGTAATACAGAATGGAGTACCAATCTCATCCTGTCTACGATATCTCTTACCGATATTACCTCTATCATCAAACTCGCAATTGTACTTCTTAGAAAGCTCTGCAAAGATCTTCTCAGCACCCTCATTAAGCTTCTTAGAAAGTGGAAGTACACCAATCTTAACTGGTGCAAGTGCTGGATGGAAGTGAAGTACTGTTCTGATATCACTTCTATCTGCGTCACCAATCTCCTCTTCATCGTATGCAGCGCAAAGGAATGCAAGAACCACTCTATCTGCACCAAGTGAAGGCTCGATTACGTATGGTAAGTACTTCTCGTTGAGCTCATCATCGAAATATGTAAGATCCTGACCAGATACATTCTGATGCTGTGTAAGGTCATAATCTGTACGGCTGGCAATACCCCAGAGCTCACCCCAACCAAATGGGAAAAGGAACTCGATATCTGTAGTACCTGTTGAGTAGAATGAAAGCTCCTCTGGATCATGATCACGAAGACGCATCTCATCTTCCTTCATACCAAGAGAAAGGAGCCAATCTCGGCAGAAACTTCTCCAGTACTGGAACCACTCATCCTGTGTACCTGGCTTGCAGAAGAACTCAAGCTCCATCTGCTCGAACTCACGAGTACGGAATGTGAAGTTACCTGGTGTAATCTCATTACGGAATGACTTACCAATCTGACCAATACCAAATGGCACCTTCTTACGAGATGTACGCTGTACATTCTTGAAATTAACGAAGATACCCTGTGCTGTCTCAGGACGGAGGTAAACTGTATTCTTAGCATCCTCTGTAACGCCCTGGAAAGTCTTAAACATAAGGTTGAACTCACGAATATCTGTGAAATTGTGCTTGCCACATGTAGGACATGGAACATTGTTGCTATCGATGAATTCCTTCATCTCTTCCTTAGTCCAACCATCAACAGATGACTTGAGCTCGATATTATTCTCAGCTGCAAAATCCTCGATAATCTTATCAGCTCTGAATCTCTCGTGGCACTCCTTACAATCCATAAGTGGATCTGAGAATGAACCCAAGTGACCTGAAGCAATCCATGTCTGTGGGTTCATAAGGATAGCACAGTCAACACCAACATTGTATTGATTCTCCTGAACGAACTTCTGCCACCATGCCTTCTTAACGTTGTTCTTAAGCTCAACACCTAAGTTACCGTAATCCCATGTATTAGCAAGACCACCATAGATTTCAGAACCTGCATATACAAATCCTCTTGCCTTAGCAAGGGCGATGATTTTGTCCATTGTTTTTTCCATTGTTATTTGTTCCCTTCTTTATATATTATGTAAACTAAATCAGTTGCGTCTTCATTCCCATCAGCCTGAGTAATAGATACTGAGTCAGTATCCTTCACCTCAATATTAGCATTGGAAACATAGGTAATTGTACCAGGTACAACAACTGTAACATTCTCATCTACAACAACTACCTGAGAGCCAGCAAAAAGTGTGGCTGAATCCACCACCTGAGCCTCTGTAAGTGCCCCATCTGCAACAGTGGAGAACAGCGCTCCGAAGTCATAACCTGCTGCCACAGCATCCTCATAAGACGCCTGATAGGTCTCATATGCTGTAAATGTGCTATATATATCAGCACTCTTATAGGTAGTCTTAATATATGCAACATCTCCCTTGACCTTAATCTTATCTAGAGAAATAACTTCCTCACCGTAAGTGTCATTGAAGCTGTCGATCTTGATATTAGCGAAATCCTTAAGATCTCCAACGGAATACGTATCTGTATCGAAAGGGGTAACCTCCTCGAATACTACCTGTCCGTTATCCATAAAGGTAATAGTAGATTCCTCAGCTGTCTTGCCAAGATTAAATGCATTGCCAATTAATCTAACAAGGAAAAAAATAACTAAAACCAAAACCAGAAGGCAAATAACTGCTAGAATGATGCGATTGCGCATGACCTCCTGCTGCCTTCTCTTCCTGCGCGCCTCCTGGAGCTCCTTGGCAGCAACTCCCTGTCTGGTAGGACTGGTCTTGTTCCTGCTTCTCATGCCAGAGCCTCGCGGCCTCCTATCTGTCATAAAAATTCCTCACTCTTATATTTATGCGACCTATAGTTTAATCTATAGCCGTCTAAAATTCTAGTTAATTCTTCTTCAGTATCACCATTCAACACAAAAGTATACAACTTTTCAATGCTTGAGGAAACTATAAATTGCATAGCATATAGGGCTGAAGTGGAAATATCCACACCTGATTCTAATCTGGCGCAGTCTTTGCACAATACTCCATGTCTTTTGAGGGAAAATGTGGTTAACTCTTCCTTCTTACCACAAGCCATACAACTAAAGACATTAGGGTACTCTCCATCTATCACCCAGGTCTTAAGATCATAGATATTCTTAAGAAGTCTTAAGCTAAATCGCCCAGACTCAAGAGCCTTCAGGCTCTGATATAAAAGAGCAAGCCTGTTCCTCTCATCAAGCCCCTCTACCGAGAGGAAATCAGCAACCTCTAAGAAGTAAGAGCCCAGACATACTTTGTCATAATCTAATACTAAGTCTCTAAAATAATTAGAGATACTAGCCTTGCTAATATGGTATGAATTCCTCCCCTGATATGCCTCGAATGTGCCGAAACAAAATGGGGAGCATGCGGCAACCAGTGGATTGTTAGGTCTCCTGGCCCCCTTGGCAAAGGCCGTAACTCTTCCATCCTCTTTAGTAAGAATCACAAGTCTCTTATCAAATTCTCCCACATCTGAACTGGATAACACAAGTCCTGTTAGGGTAACTAATCCCATTTAGCTCAAGTCCTCTTTTTTATATCCGAAATTCTTCAACTCGAAATCACTATCTCTCCAGTCCTTCTTAACCTTAACAAAGAGCTTAAGATTAACCTTGGCCTCAAGTAACTTCTCAATTTCATAACGGGCATTAGTACCAATCTTCTTAATCATGGCACCGCCCTTACCTATAATAATACCCTTGTGAGAATTCTTCTCGCAGATAATAGTAGCTTCAATATCCCACATAGGTCTCTTGCCGCTACGTTCCTTCATACTGTCTATAGCGATAGCTATTCCATGAGGAACCTCATCATTAAGAGCATGCAGAGACTTCTCGCGAATAATCTCGGCTGTAATCTCTCTAAGTGTCTGATTGGTAACAGTCTCCTCATCGTAAAAGGCTGGTCCCTCAGGAAGATACTTAAAAATAGTATCTAGCAAATCATCACAGCCCTCACCATGGAGAGCGGACACTGGAACCACCTCAGCAAAATCACACAAGTCCTTATAAGCTGAAATAGCTTCACCTACCCTGGCACCATCAGCCATATCAATCTTATTAATTACAAGAATGATAGGTGCCTCTACGGTAGATAGGAGCTCTGCGATTTTCTTATCACCTGCTCCAACCTTATCCTCTGGCTCAACCAGCCATAGAATGACATCCACATCATTGACAGTGCTCTTAGCAGCATACATCATGTACTCGCCCAGCTTGTTCTTAGCCTGATGCATACCTGGTGTGTCCAGGAATACTATCTGGCCCTTGTCACTGTCAGTGTATACTGTCTGGATTCTGTTACGTGTGGTCTGGGGCTTGTTGCTTGTGATAGCAATCTTCTGACCAATGATATGGTTCATAAGTGTGCTCTTGCCCACATTAGGACGACCAACTATGGTCACGAATCCTGATTTAAAATTATCCTTCATATATAACTCCTAAAAATCAAATAAATCTCTAATACAGAGATTCAATATTATCAAATAAATCCTTGTTAGCTTCAATAGCTGTCTCATTACCAACTACGCAGATATACTCCTGCGACATGGCAGCCTCAACTGGAGCAGCCAGTGCTCTGACATCCTCCACGGTGGCATCGATTACCTCATTACGTATAGTCTGAATATCCTCGTAAGAAATCTTAGAAAGGTAACAATTAAGTCCTCTAAGACCTCTCTGAGAAGGAGTGAGCGGCGTATCCATACCACTAATGGTACCAATAATGTACTTAGTCATATCACGCTCATCCACGCTGAAGTTCCTAAGATAATCTGCTGTACCCTTGAAGACCTTAAGTGTCTCTGTAAGATTAGGATCTCTGTAAGATACGAATACCATATCACCCTGTCTGCTAGAGTTCATATTGCAGCCATAAGCTCCGCCCTGCACTCTAACCTTAATCCAGAAGTAATCATATCCCAAGATAGTGTTAAGAAGCTTGTAAGCTCCATTGTACTTAAATCCTGAATTAACAAAATCGCCTGCCATAGCAACATACTGAATCTGAGAAGCATCCTTAAGCCCCTGCTTAACAGGATGAATCTTAAATTCCTTATCTGTATTGAGATCAGTATGACTCTGAGCAAGTCTAGGCTTAATCACTGACACTAATCTCCTAGCCTGACTAAGCACCTCAGCCTTACCAGTAGATGAAATAAGCAATCTATCCTTGGCAAAAATAGTCTCGCATAATTTATTAAGTCTAGAAATAATTTCCGACTTGCGTTCATCAAAATGCTCATCCACTTCCGTAAGGAATCTATAGAATCCCAGTCCACTTCCCATATCAGCTATATTAGCTTTCTTAGAGAAACCTGTCCTTGCTCTGGTGGCAGCCACCTGATTGCCTCTCGAGCTAAGAATAGCCTCCATGTGGGACTTCTCTGCAACTATCAGCTCGTGTAAACGCTTCTCATTAGAGAACAGTGTATGGCATATCATCTCAAGGGCTAATTCACATGCCTTGTCAGCCTCATCATATATGAACTTAGATCTAACCTCGAAGCTGATATTGTACTTATCATGCTCACCCATAATCTCATGCACTGCTGTAGTGGTGGTGATACCTCCAGTATGCAGATACATCTCATTAGCGAAGTCAGCATAGGTGTAATGCTCAGTATCCATAAGACCTATGAATCTCTCTAGCATAGATATGTATGGAATATCCTCAAGTCCTGCATCACTAATATCAAATACCATATTGAAGTAATGGATACCATTAGTGCTTAACTTGTGATGAAGAATAGTAGTGCCCTCTTCCTCATATACCTCCAGATCTATAGGTCTCGCCTCTCTAGTGAGGTCCATACGGCTGAGCATAGGTATCTTCTCTAAGTCCTCCTTAGGACTAGGAGTCTGCTGATACTCCTTAAGATACGCTGTATGCTGCACTATCTCATTAATCTGATCCTTGGTAAGGCTGGCCTTCTTAGATGCCAGCTTAGCCTTAAGACTATCGTCATCAGCTGCTGTAAGCCCCTGCTTAGGTCTGAGAGTAACAATCGACTTATGATTGTTAGAAAGTATATATACATCAGCGAGATAATCAAATAGTCCATTATTAACTCTAGTTTTAATTTTGTCGAACACTTCCACTGCATGGAGATGTATGAATGGTCTATCCTTATCATATAGCCAACTATCAAGTAGCTGTAATCCTATGATAAGTCCCTTAGGTGCACTACCAAAATCCAGTTCCCTTGCTCTGAACTGTTCTCCATTAATAGAAGCAAATAATGTCTTCTTATCAATACCCTTAGCAATCTCATCTCTGAGGGTACTCTCAATGATATCTACGAAGCGTGCTTTATCCTCTTCATTAGCACCTCGTGCCACAATGGATAGATACATCTGGCGCTGAGATGACTCTATAGAACACTCCACATCCTCAGCTATATCAGCCTCAATAAGGGCCTTATACAGTGGTGCTCCTGGAGCGGAAACCAATGCATAATTAAGCACATCAAATGCTCTATACATGTTAGGATCTAACACATCTCCTATGCATACATTGTATGAAAGATATGTATTGTTCTTAGTATCTTGATCAGCTGCTATAGGATAATCTAAGGTGATATCCACCGGCTTATCAAATGGCTTCTGCATGTTAATCTCAGAATTCACCTCGAGATAATCATAGTAGCGAAGATACTTGGTATCTAAATACTCAAGTAGATCATCTATATCCACATCACCGTATATATAGATGTATGAATTGCTAGGATGATAATACTTGCTATGGAATGCTAAGAAATCCTCATATGTAAGACTAGGAATAACCTTAGGGTCACCACCTGACTCTATGGCATATGTAGTCTCTGGGAATAAGGAATTAAGAATCTGGCGTGAAAGCACATCATCTGGAGAAGAGTATGCACCCTTCATCTCATTGTATACCACACCATTGATGGTTAAATCGCTATCCTCATCCTCCATCTCATAGTGCCATCCTTCCTGCTCAAATATCTCGCGATACTTGTAGATATTGGGATGGAAAACTGCATCCATATATACATCTATAAGATTCATGTAATCAGCATCATTCGTGCTGGCAATAGGATATACCGTCTTATCTGGATAAGTCATGGCATTAAGGAAAGTATTGAGGCTTCCCTTAACCAGCTCTACAAAAGGATCCTTAACAGGATACTTATCTGAGCCGCATAATACTGTGTGCTCAACTATGTGAGCCACACCTGTGGAATCCTTAGGTGGTGTCCTGAATCCTATATAGAACACCTTGTTAGGATCATCATTAGCTATATAACAAATCCTTGCTTTAGTCTTCTTGTGTTCAAATATAAATCCTAAAGAGTCAAGCCCCTCTAGCTTCTCTTCCTTAAGTAACTCGTATGCTTTATTCAATGTAGTTCCCTTCTATTGCTTAATATGTACATCTAGCTGGTTAAAGCAAATCTCCACACCAGCCTCATCAAATCTATGCTTAATCTCCTCTAAGACTGCCCATCTGGTAGGCCAGTAATACTCTGTCTCAATCCAGAATCTGAGACCTATATTAACAGAGCTCTCTGCTAATTCAGATACAAATGTAAGCACTGGCTCAGAAGTAATCAGATGATCTTGCTTATTGGCAATCTCAAGCATTATTTCCTTCGCTTTCTTAATATCACTATCGTAGCTGATTCCAATCACCTCGTTAAACATACGCCTGGTCATGGAGGTGCAATTGGTAATAGCTGACGCCGAAAGTGTACCGTTAGGTATCTGTACTAATCTACCATCCAGCATCTTAAGGGTAGTGTATATAATATTAATCTTGGCAACTGTGCCCTCTCTTCCATGTGCATGCTCAATAATATAATCACCCACTCTAAATGGATGCATAAGAAGTATAAGCACTCCACCTGCGAAATTAGAAAGTGCCCCCTGCATAGCAAGACCTGCTGTAACGCCAATACCTGCCACAGCCGCCGAAATAGATGCAGTTGTAACTCCAAATAAACCTAGGATAATAGTAAAAAGAATAATATAACATAGCCATCTAATAAGAGACTCTAGGAAAGTCTCCACACCTGGATCCACATTCCTCTTATTGAGGGCCTTATGAAATAGCTTAATGATTCCCTTGATAATACGAGTACCGATAAAGAATACGATAATCGCAATTATAACGCTCCAAAAGAAGCTCCAAAACTTAGGAATAAGCGCTTCTAACTGCTGTTGGAATACTCCAGTCTGAATATTCTCAACCAGCTCATCCGCTGTAACTGTCTCTACTGTCTCCAATAAATTACCCTCCTACATGCTACAATCCCTATCATTATAGCACAGTAACTAAAAAAAGCTAAGCTACTATACATAGTAACTTAGCTCATTATTTAAAATCTATGGATGAATAATCCACTTCTAAGCTTAGGTTCAAACCAAGTAGACTTAGGTGGCATAAGAAGTCCCGCGTCTGCCACATCAAATAGCTCTGCTATACTGGTTGGATACATTGCAAAAGCCACCTTACAATCAGTAGCGCATCGGCGTTCCAATTCCTTAAGCCCCCTGATTCCTCCTACAAAATCAATCCTATCATCTGTCTTAGGATCTCCTATGCCTAAGATAGGCTCAAGTATGAGATTCTGAAGCAATGATACATCAAGCCCCTCTACAGGATCATCTACCAGCAATTCCTTGCGCACCTGATACAGATACCAAGTACCCTCTAAGAACATACTCCACTGTCCCTTCTCCTCAGGGCGGATAGGCTCATCAGCTGTCTTTACAAGCTCAGCTACATTATCAATCTCCTCAAGGAACTCCTCTGGAGCCATTCCATTCAAATCCTTAACTACACGATTGTAGTCATATATCTTAAGCTCATCATCTGGGAAAAGAACTGACAGGAAGAAGTTAAAATCCTCCTTGCCTGTAAATCCTGGATTCTCCTGACGGCGCTTAAGTCCTACCTTAACCGCACTGGCAGCTCTGTGATGTCCATCTGCGATATATATTGAGTCCATCTTATCAAAGGTAGTTGCTAAAAGAGCTATTGTGACCATATCATCAATTACCCAGCAACGATGTGTAATTCCATCCTCTGCAGTGAAATCATATATAGGCTTGCGGCTCTTAGCCTTAGAAACTACAGATGCTATAGTAGGCTCTGATCTGTAAGCTAAGAATATAGGTCCTGTCTGAGCACTACAAGTATCCACGTGACGGATACGATCCTGTTCCTTCTCTGCACGGGTATTCTCATGCTTCTTGATAACATTATTAAGATAATCATCTATGGAAGCGCATGCCACAATACCAGTCTGTGCACGTCCATCCATAGTAAGCTCATATACATAGTAGAAAGGCTTGTCATCCTGTATGAATCTACCCTCTTCTATCCAATCATTGAGCATCTGTGCTGCCTTAGCATACACTTCATCAGAATACATATCACAATCAGGTGCAAACTGAGTCTCAGGCCTATCTATTGCAAGAAAAGATCCTGGCTGCTCCTTAACTTTTTCATATGCCTCTGCTCTGTTATATACATCATAAGGAAGGGCTGCTATAACAGCAGCCTCTTTCTTAGTTGGTCGTATTGCCTTAAACGGTGCAATTCTAGCCATTATTTTACCACCCTTACTTTGATAACGCCGTCTACCTTCTCAATCTCTGAAATCACTTCATCCTTGGCCTTAGAACCTAAGTCAAGCAATGTATAAGCATAGTCCCCACGACTCTTATTAGTCATATCCTCTACATTGACACCCTCGTTACCAAGGATAGTTGTAAATGAAGCGATGAGTCCAGCCTTGTTCTTGTGGAGAATACCCACACGAGACTCTGCTGCACATATACCCATATCACAATCTGGATAGTTAACAGAATGACGAATATTGCCATTCTCCATGTAATCCATAATCTCCTGAACAGCCATAACAGCACAGTTGTCCTCAGCCTCCTCAGTAGATGCTCCCAAGTGAGGAGTACAGATAACACCCTTCTTGCCAGCTGTGGTAGGATTAGCAAAATCAGTCACATAGTGGCGAACCTTGCCAGCCTCGATTCCGTCGATTACAGCCTGCTCATCAACTAATAAGTCACGGGCAAAGTTAAGAATAACTACACCCTTTTTCATAAGCTGAACAGCCTCTTTATTAATCATGCCCTTAGTTGAATCTAAAAGAGGTACGTGAACTGTAATGAAATCGCACTCCTTATAGATATCCTCTACATTAGTTACGTGTCTAACGTTACGAGATAGGTTCCATGCTGCATTAACTGAAATATATGGATCATATCCAAGTACTTCCATGCCTAGATGAGTAGCATCATTAGCAACTTTTACACCGATTGCTCCCAGTCCGATGACACCTAGCTTCTTGCCTGCAATCTCAGTACCAGCGAAGGCCTTCTTAGCCTTCTCAGCTGCCTTGCCGATATTCTCATCACTCTGGTTCTCAAGTACCCAGTCGATACCTCCTACGATATCACGAGATGCCAGAAGCATACCAGCAAATACAAGCTCCTTAACACCATTGGCATTAGCTCCTGGTGTGTTAAAAACTACGATACCTTCCTCTGCGCACTTATCAAGAGGAATATTATTAACGCCAGCACCAGCTCTAGCAATACACTTGAGATTAGTGCCAAGCTCCATATCGTGCATAGCTGCAGATCTAACTAGAGCAGCCTCAGCCTCTCCAATTGTCTCCACCTTCTTATAATCAGTTGAGAATAGATCAAGTCCCTTATTTGAAATAGGATTCAAGCAATTATATGTATACATTAAGCATTCTCCTCCTCAAACTTCTTCATGAAATCTACCAGCTTCTCTACGCCCTCGATTGGCATAGCATTGTAGATAGAAGCTCTCATACCGCCAACTGTTCTGTGACCCTTGAGGTTAACAAATCCAGCTGCAGTAGCTTCCTTAACAAACTTAGCATCCAGCTCCTCATTGCCTGTAACGAAAGGTACATTCATAAGTGAACGGTCTTCCTTTCTGACAGTTCCCTTGAAAAGCTTAGAAGAATCAAGATAATCATAGAGGATCTTAGCCTTCTTCTCATTGATAGCCTTCATAGACTCTAATCCGCCATTCTTAAGTAACCACTTGAATACCTTGCCGCAGATATAGATATCATAGCAAGGAGGTGTGTTATATAAGCTGTCTGCATCAGCCTGTGTCTTGTACTTAAGCATAGTAGGTGTGCCAGGAAGTACATCATCGCGGATTAAGTCCTCGCGGATAATTACGATAACCATACCTGCTGGTCCTACATTCTTCTGAACACCACCATAGATGATTCCATACTTGCTAACATCTACTGGCTCAGAGAGGAAGCATGAGCTCACGTCAGCTACCAGATCCTTACCCTTTGTATTAGGTAGAGTCTTGAACTTAGTACCATAGATTGTATTGTTCTCACAGATGTATACATAATCCATATCATCAGTGATAGGAAGATCCGAACAATCAGGAATGTAGCTAAATGTCTCGTCAGCGGAGCTTGCAAGCTCAACTGCCTCACCGTACATCTTAGCTTCCTGGAATGCCTTCTTAGCCCACTGGCCTGTCACAATATATCCAGCCTTCTTATTCTTCATAAGGTTCATAGGAACTGCTGCAAACTGCTGGCTAGCTCCGCCCTGAAGGAAAAGTACCTTGTAATTATCAGGAATATTCATAAGCTTACGAATGTCAGCTTCAGCTTCCTTGATGATATCATCGAACACCTTAGAACGATGGCTCATCTCCATAACCGACATACCGCATCCCTTATAATCAAGCATCTCATCTGCTGCTTCCTTGAGAACTTCCTCTGGTAAAACTGCTGGTCCCGCACTAAAATTGTAAACTCTACTCATTACATTTCTCCTTTTCTTAGGCTATATTATTTCTCTTCGAAAAATTCATTAATAGGTGCTCCTGGTGCTACCATTGGCCATACCTTGTCATCTGAATCAATGATACAGTCAATAAGCACAGGCTTCTCGGAGACTAGAGCCTCCGAAAGAGCTACCTTGAATTCCTCTTGAGTGGTAACTCTAACTCCCTTTGCACCCATAGCCTCAGCAAGAAGTACATAGTCAACCCCGTCATCAAGTACTGTCGCAGAATATCTCTTCTCATAGAAAATAGTCTGCCACTGTCTAACCATTCCAAGCACATGATTGTTAATAACAATCTCGACGATTGGAAGATTCTCACGTGATGCGGTGGCCATTTCGTTCATATTCATTCTAAAGCAGCCATCACCTGCTATATTAATAACTGTCTTATCTGGATTACCAGTCTTGGCTCCGATAGCAGCTCCCAGACCGTATCCCATAGTACCGAGTCCGCCTGATGTAAGTAACTGATGTGGCTTCTTGTACTTATAGAACTGTGCAGCCCACATCTGATGCTGACCTACCTCTGTAGTAATAATTGCATCGCCCTTAGTCTGGCGATATGTCTCAGCAACCACATACTGACCTGATAATCCCTCACTAGGAATTGTAAGAGGATTAGCCTCTGAAAGCTCAAGTGCATGCTTCATCCATGCGCTATTATCCTTCTGTTCAATGAGCTTATTGATTCTGGTGAGCGTCTCTTTCACATCACCTACAATGGCGTGGTCAGCCATGATATTCTTGTTAATCTCAGCTGGGTCTACATCGAACTGAAGAACCTTAGCCTTGCTGGCGAACTTAGCTGGATTGCCAAGTACTCTATCTGAGAATCTAGTGCCGATTGCAATAAGCAGATCACACTCAGAAACACAGAGATTAGACGCCTTGCAACCATGCATGCCAAGCATACCCAAGTATCTCTCATCCTTGCCTGAGAAAGCACCCTTACCCATGAGAGTATCGCATACTGGAGCATCTACTAAATCTACGAACTTCTTAAGCTCCTTAGATGCATTAGCAATTACGGCTCCACCACCTACGAATACCACAGGCTTCTTAGCCTTCTTAATGAGAGCAACTGCCTGCTTGAGAGCAGCCTCGGTAATATCCTTCTTAACTCTGCCTACTGGAATAGGCTTCATTGGCATGTACTCGTACTTATTGTTAGGAGCAGTTACGTCCTTAGGTACATCAATGAGTACAGGACCTGGTCTGCCGCTCTTAGCAATTGTAAAAGCTCGGCGGATTGTCTCTGCCAAATCCTTAATATCCTTAACAATGAAATTATGCTTTGTAATTGGCATAGTAATGCCTGTAATATCAATCTCCTGGAAACTATCCTTGCCAAGCAAAGGAACATTGACATTGCAAGTAATAGCAACCATAGGAACTGAATCCATATGAGCTGTAGCAATACCTGTAACCAGATTAGTTGCACCTGGGCCACTAGTTGCAAAGCATACGCCTACCTTACCAGTGGATCTGGCATAACCATCTGCAGCATGAGCAGCTCCCTGCTCATGGCTAGTGAGCACATGATGGATCTCATCCTTATGCTTGTAGAGCTCATCATATAGATTGAGAATTGCACCGCCTGGATATCCGAATACAGTATCAACTCCCTGCTCTTTCAAGCACTCGATAATTATCTCTGAACCATTTAATAACATATAAACTCCTAGTCCGCGGCAAGCTATGTAGCATAGCCGCTCATCATAATTATAATTCTGGTGTCTTAAGTACAGCTCCGCGATTACCTGATGTAACCATGGCTGCATAACGGCGTAGATAACCAGAGGTTACCTTAGGTTCACGTGGCTGCCACTTAGCCTTACGTGCTGCAAGCTCTTCCTCTGAAACCTTAAGTGTGATTGAGTAATTAGGGATATCGATTGCGATGATATCTCCCTCCTCTACAAGTGCAATAGGTCCTCCTACTGCAGCCTCAGGTGAGACATGGCCAATGGAAGCGCCACGGCTAGCTCCTGAGAATCTACCATCAGTAATAAGTGCCACTGATGATCCAAGCCCCATACCAGCAATTGCTGATGTAGGATTAAGCATCTCTCTCATACCAGGGCCACCCTTAGGTCCCTCGTAACGAATGACTACCACATCACCTTCTACGATCTGACCGCCCTTGATAGCTGCGATAGCATCCTCCTCACTATCGAAGACTCTAGCTGGTCCTTCATGGACAAGCATCTCCTTAACAACAGCGCTTCGCTTAACTACCGAACCATCTGGTGCCAGGTTACCCTTGAGGACTGCAAGTCCTCCTGTCTTAGTATATGGATTATCCACTGGTCTAATGACCTCTGGATTCCTGTTAACTGCATTCTTTATATTCTCTCCTACTGTCTTACCAGTAACAGTCATACATTCTGTATTAAGAAGTCCTATATCAGCGAGCTCCTTCATAACAGCCCATACACCACCTGCCTCATTGAGATCCTCCATATAAGTAGGACCAGCTGGTGCCAGGTGACATAGGTTAGGTGTCTTCTCTGAAATAGGATTAGCGAATTCGATATCGAAGTCGAAACCAATCTCATGTGCAATAGCAGGCAGATGAAGCATGGAATTGGTAGAGCATCCAAGTGCCATATCTACTGTAAGTGCATTGAGTACTGCCTCCTTAGTCATAATCTGACGTGCAGTAATGCCCTTATTGTACATATCCATAACAGCCATACCAGCATGCTTAGCAAGTCTGATACGCTCTGAATATACAGCTGGGATAGTTCCGTTACCTCTGAGACCCATACCAAGAGCCTCTGTTAAGCAGTTCATGGAATTAGCTGTGTACATACCTGAACAGCTTCCACATGTAGGGCATACATTCTCTACATAATTCTCTACATCATCCTCTGTCATGGTGCCAGCTGCATATGAGCCAACCGCCTCAAACATAGATGAAAGTGAACGCTTCTGACCACCTACATGGCCTGCAAGCATAGGACCGCCTGATACGAATACTGTAGGAAGATCTAGTCTGGCTGCTGCCATAAGAAGTCCTGGTACATTCTTATCACAGTTAGGTACCATAACAAGTGCGTCAAACTGATGAGCAAGTGCCATACACTCTGTAGAATCAGCAATCAGATCTCTGGTAACAAGAGAATACTTCATGCCGATATGGCCCATCGCTATACCATCACATACTGCTATAGCAGGGAAAACAACTGGGACACCGCCTGCCTCAGCAACTCCTAGCTTAACAGCATCTACTATCTTATCTATATTCATATGGCCAGGTACGATCTCATTGTAAGAAGATACGATACCTACCATAGGCTTCTTCATCTCCTCTGGTGTAAAACCAAGTGCATTGAATAAAGAACGTGCTGGCGCCTGTTGCATACCAGCTCTTGCATTATCACTTCTCATTTCTAGACTCCTTCCCAATTAACCTATAGCCTCTGAACAATTAAATCACCCATCTCAACAGTGCCAATCTGCTGCACGCCATCTCGCTTGTCAGCCTCCTGTGGCATAATGTCGATAGTACGGTAACCATCCTTAAGTACCTGCTTGACTGCTGACTCGATGGCATCAGCCTCAGCATCTAGATCGAAGCTGTACCTAAGCATCATAGCAGCTGACAGAATAGTTGCTATAGGATTAGCAATACCCTTGCCTGCTATATCTGGAGCACTGCCGCCTGATGGCTCATATAAACCGAACTTGGTATCGTTGAGTGATGCAGATGAAAGCATACCGATGGAACCGGTAACCATAGATGCCTCATCTGATAAAATATCTCCAAACATATTCTCTGTGAGAATAACGTCGAACTGTCTAGGGTCCTTAACTAACTGCATAGCACAGTTATCAACGAGCATATGCTCATATGTAACCTCAGGATAATCCTTGGCTACTTCCTCAACTACCTTCCTCCATAGTCGAGAACTGTCGAGTACATTAGCCTTATCAACAGAAGTAACCTTCTTGCGACGCTTCATTGCTATATCGAAACCTCTCTTAGCAATACGTCTAATCTCAGTCTCAGAGTATGTAAGACTATCTCTAGCCACAAGCTGGCCATCCTCTTCCACTGTGGATCTCTCGCCAAAGTATAAACCAGCAGTAAGCTCGCGCATAATCATCATATCGAATCCGTCACCGATGATATCATCTCTAAGTGGACAAGCTGCCTTAAGCTCCTCATATAAATATGCTGGTCTAAGATTAGCGAATAGATTAAGACTCTTACGAAGTTTTAAAAGACCGGCCTCAGGGCGCTTATCTGCAGGAAGCTTATACCAAGGGCTAGTGGATGTGTTACCTCCAATGGAGCCCATAAGCACTGCATCGCTGTCAAGAGCCTGCTTAATAGCCTCATCTGTAAGAGGAACTCCTGTAGCATCTATAGAGCAACCGCCCATGAGTATCTCAGTGTAATTAAACTCATGACCGTACTTAGAACCGATTGCTTCTAGTACCTTAACTGCCTCCGTAACGATTTCTGGACCAATTCCGTCTCCCCTAATAACGCCGATATTGAAATTCATAATTAATCTCCTATACTTACGAATAGTAACATTTTAGTACACTAAAGTGTGAAATTCAAGGAAGTTAAAAGTCATTTTATCAACTTTGACAAAATAGCCTAAATACTCTTACAATACACTAGTAGACTTTAGTAAACTTTCACACTTTAAAGCGTCAGCGCGTATTATTGATACTATGAATTCAAAAGAAAAAATCCTAAACCTATTAGAATCAAATAAATCAACATATATATCAGGTGAGACTATGGCCACCTCTCTTGGCATCTCCAGGAATGCCATCTGGAAGGCTATCAACGAATTAAGAAAGGCTGGATACGAAATAGATGCAGTCAGCAACAAGGGCTATCGCCTGGCTGAGGGCAATGATATCCTTTCTCCATCTGGCATATATTCCTATCTAAATGATAGAGTTACTTCTATATATAAGGATACCGATCTAATCCACATACTCGACAGTACCACTTCTACTAATAGAATAGCCAAGGAACTGGCCATAGTGGACCCAGTCTATGGCACTTTAGTAGTAGCCAATGAACAGACTAATGGCCGCGGGCGCTCTGACCACAATTTCTATTCTCCTAAGGGCGGATTGTATATGAGCGTTATTATGACTCCATCCCACCTTCCATCTACAGATTCCGATGAGATTACCACCTTCATAGGTAACTCTGTGTGTGAGGCCATAGCCGCCATCACTCCTGTCAAGCCTAGACTTAAGCCTATTAACGACCTGTTTATAGATAGTAAAAAGATATGCGGTATCCTAACTGAAGCAGGAACCGAATTCGAGACAGGTCGCCTTCAGTGGATTGTGGTGGGAATCGGCATCAATTTCTCCTCTGATATCAGTGAATTCCCTGATGATATTAAAGAAAAAGCTACCAGTATCTTCCCTGATGGCAATCCAACCATCACAAGGAATCAACTAGTAGCTGAAATTCTTAATCGAATATTAAATTAATTAGGCTCTTAATTCATAGCCAAGACTGGCTATGGAATCTAAATCCTGCTCTATGGAGATGCCCTTAACCGTCAGCATATTACCTGTGATAGTTGCATTACATCCTCCTAAGAAGCAGTCCTTACCATTGTCATCCATATAGCCACGACCTGCTGCAAGTCTAATGTAAGACTCAGGAAGGATGAAGCGATATATGGCAATGATTCGTCTAATCTCATCTTTAGTCAGGTGCTCATATTCTCCCATAGGTGTGCCCTCGATAGGGTTAAGCATATTGATAGGCACTGATTCTGGCTTAAACTCTCTTAGGGTGAGGGCCATGTCTATCCTGTCCTCCCAAGTCTCTCCTATTCCGAAGATTCCTCCACTGCACAGTTCCAGGCCTACCTCATGAGCCATACGCATCACCTGCATCTTGTCCTCATATGTATGACTGGTACATACCTTGTTAAAATAATTCCTGCTGGTCTCCAGATTGTTATGAATCCTCTTAACTCCTGCTTCCTTAAGTTTAATTAGATCCGCTCTACTGAGCAATCCTAGAGAGACACAAGTAGTAAGGTCTGTGGTCGCGCATATCTCTCTTACATTCTTACATATCTGCTCAAGCCCAGACTCACTAATCTTCCTGCCTGAAGCCACCTGGCAATAATGGGTAATACCCATATTAGAATGTGCTCTGGCATCCTGGCCTACAAACTCTTCATCTCTCACTTCAAATGTAGGTATCTCAGCACTAGAGCAGCTAGACTGGGAACAGAACTTACAATTCTCTGAGCATCGTCCGCCCTTAACATTCATAATTGCGCACATGTCAAAGCTATTGCCGCTTACAGATGCTCTAATCTCATCAGCTGCTGCTGTAAGTTCATCTAAATCAGCCTCCACCAGGCTAAGTGCTTCCTCCTTAGTTATTTCTTCTTTAGCTAGTACTTTTCTCTTTAGTTCTTCAATATTCATTATTAGACTCCTATTCTAATCTCAATTATTATTTATTATTGTCAACTGACTTTCGATTGTCAACCAATAATTTATTTTAAGTTGACAATTATTATCTTATTAGGTAGACTATGTCTTGGTTCAAATAACAAACAAAAAGGAGACATCATGAGTTCAGAAAATACTATTGTTAATTCTAAGAAAAGTTTCATATCAACTAAGGAATTAGTTATCTGCGCACTTTTCGCAGCATTGCTTTGCATCAGCGCATATCTTAGCTTCCCTACACCATTACCTATGGCACCTAAGATTACAATGATGAATTTCGTATTATTTTTAATTGCATTGCTTTTCCCATTTAACCAGTCAGTACTCATTGGTTTAGTATGGTTCCTACTTGGAGCTGTGGGACTCCCTGTATTCATCGGAGGTGGTGCTGGTATCGGATATCTAATTGCTCCATACGGTGCTTACACTTGGGCCTTCCCAATCGTCACCATCGTACTTCCACTCATAAGAGGTAAGAAGTACAATCGTATCTGGTATACCATCTGCGCAATAATCGGAGTACTTATCATCGATTTAGTCGGTATGTTCTACCTTATGTATATGATGGATTACGATCTTAAGACAGGATTATCACTTGGATTCATTCCATTCCTTCCACTTGATTTAGTCAAGGCTATAGTAGCAGCACAGATTGTTCCTGCCTTTAGAAAAGTTATGAATCAGTAATATTAATCTAGTAAAAGCAAGGCCCCAGGCTACATACGTAGCCTGGGGCCTTTAAACAACACACGAACTATAGAAAACTCTTACTGTCCACTAGTAACTGTAAAAGTTGCTGCTTCTTTATCATTACCATCGGTAAGCTTGAGTACATCGTCCACTAGAGTGATATACTTGCCAGGCTGTGAAACCGATTCAAAACTAACTCCTGCCTCATCAGATAGACCTGTAACTGTCTTAAAGGTCTGTAGTGGATACATCGACTCATCAGTCTTAGTGTCCTGATTAAGTGTGACTGTACCGTCTGAATTAGCTGTTATATAGAGTCCAGGCTTATTCTCAGACTCGATTGAGACATATGATTCCATCTCTGGATCTGCCTTACCTGGTCTGATCACCCATAAGAAATCCTTAGAATCTCCCTCTACTAGATTGATACCAATAGAGATGTCCTTATAAGGATAATCAGTATCAACGGTGGAATTTACGAATGGCATGTGGGCAATCCCCACACCTGTAATAGTTGATATGGTGGAGGTGGTTCCTGCAAGTCCTGCTGCACTCTCTTCGAACATATCTATACTACCGTCCTCATTAAACTTAAGTTCCACCACACAAGGTGTCCTGCGATACCCACTACCACCAGGAAGGGAACCATTGTGATATACGAAGTAAGTCTTACCTTTGAAATCAAACACAGCCATATGATTAGTATTAGATGTAGCAGTCGGATTCATAATCATATGAGTCTCACTCCACTCTCCCTCTAACAAATCATCTGTAGTCGCATAAGCCATACACTCTCTCCACTGATGTGCAAAGAACAGATAATAATCCCCGTAGTAATTGCCGTCCTCATCTGACCTGCGATATATCCAAGGTGCCTCAGTGTAGCTCTCTAATCCATCGGTTCGGGTAATTACATCATCCTCACCGCACACCTTACCATTAGTAATCTTGCCATCATTATTAACATCTGTAATGGATATCATATCCTCATTGAGCTCACATACGTAAAAGATACCATTACCCCAAGCTAAGTAGCGATGCTCTATACCATCCTCATCAGTCTCAATCCAGGCTGTGGGATCAATATCGTTAAATGTGCTGGTGTTAGGCTTAGTTACATTGCTCTTCACCAGAGGAGCACCTATATCCACAAATGTACCAGTAGGTGAGTCTGCCACAGCAACACCTATACACTGCTTACCTGTCTTATCCCAACTACAATAATATAAGTAATACTTATCCTTGCCATCAGTTGGATCTGTATGCTTCATAACCTGTGAAGCCCAGGCCGAAGTATCATTGCTAGCCCAGCTCACATCCGACATGGACATAACCACACCTTCCTTAGTCCAGTTAACCATATCAGTAGATGAATAACACAGATACTCTGGAATATTGTAGATGGACTTAGATACCTCATCATCAGTAGATGCATCATGGCCTGTGTACAAGTAGACCGTATCTCCATCCACCAGTACTGATGGATCTCCTCCATAAGTAATATCCTGATTGCCAGTAACCATAGGATTACCGCCAGACTCCTTGTCTAAGGTAATCTCCTCAGGTGCTTTGCATGCACCAAGGCTTAGTGCCATAACAATACCTACAGCAACTAATATACTTCTCTTCATTAAAATATTCCCCCAAGTTATATGTATTTCTAAATTATTTTATATTCTTCTATAACATTTGTATAGCACTATTTCAGAAAAAATGTACTAAAAAACCCCTATGAAAACTAGAAATCTTGTCTTCATAGGGGATAAACAGTTCAAATATAAATTCTAAGATAAAAAGATTACTTGTTAGAGCGTCTCCAGATATGCATCTTCTCAGCCTCAGCAATAAGCTCATCTCTGAAATCAGGATGTGCAATACCGATGATTGCCTCTGCTCTCTCCCAAGCAGATAGACCCTTGAGGCATACCTTACCATACTCTGTAACAAGATAGTGTGTATTGGTACGAGTATCAGTAACTACTGAACCCTCAGCAAGTGTAGGACGGATACGGCTCTTAACCTGACCATCCTTAGTAGTGAAGGTAGATGATAAACATACGAAGCTCTTACCGCCATTAGAAAGGTAAGCGCCCAATACGAAGTCAAGCTGTCCGCCTGCACCTGAGATATGCTTAGTACCTGCAGACTCAGCATTGATCTGTCCATATAAATCTACATCAACTGCATTGTTGATAGAGATGAAATTATCAAGTGCTGAAATAGAACGTATATCGTTAGTATAATCAACTGGTGCACTCATAAGCTCAGGATTGTTATCCATGTAGTCGTACATCTTCTTAGTACCTGCACCGAATGCATATGTCTGACGGAATCTGTCGATATTCTTCTTGCTACCGTTGATCTTGCCAGCCATGGCAATATCAACGAAGGCATCTACATACATCTCAGTATGAACACCTAAGTCCTTAAGATCAGACTCAGCAATCATAGCACCTACAGTGTTAGGCATACCACCAATACCAAGCTGTAAGCAAGCACCGTTAGGAATCTCCTCAACGATAAGCTTAGCAACTGCCTTATCAACCTCAGTAGGGGCTCCGCCGCCACCCATCTCAGGCATAGCTGGATTGTCACCCTCTACAACTGCATCTACCTGAGAGATATGAACACCTTCCTCAAAGCCACCGAGGCAACGAGGCATGTTCTTATTAACCTCTACAATGACATGCTTAGAATTCTCAATGGCTGCCATAAGATGAGAGGCATTAGGGCCGAAATTGAAGTAGCCATGATTATCCATAGTAGTAACAGAAATCATAAGTACATCATTAGGCTCTACGTGTCTTCTGTAGTAACCAGGAAGCTCTGAGTATCTAATAGGTGCATAGTAAGAGCAGCCACGATTAATAAGCTTACGCTCTATACCACCCATGTGCCAAGAGTTCCAGCAGAAGTGCTCACCAGCATCCTCACGCTCAAATATAGCTGGAAGCTTCATAAGAATACCGCCACGAACCTTGACATCCCTAAGCTCATCTGTACGTGCAGCAAGTGCCTTGTCTAAGGCATCTGGTGTACCTGTACACCAACCGTAATCAACCCAATCCCCGCTCTTAACAACTTTTACAGCTTCCGCTGCTGTAGTAAGTTTCTTTTTGTACTCTGCGCTGAAATCCATAATAACCTCCGCTCGTTAAAATTTTATCAATTACTCATATTGTAGCACTTTGATTAGTTTACTTCAATCTTTTCTGTAAAAGCTCACATTATATATGAAAACAAGTGGTATACTATAAATATAAAATCATCAGGAGGTAAGACTATGTCAAAACAAGAAATTGAAGTAGCTGGTGCTAAAAGGCAACTTAAGATTACCCCTTTTGAGCATCATACAAGATACCATGAGACAGACCAGCAGGGGATTATTCATCCTTCCAATTATGCAAACTGGCTTGAGGATGCACGCATGAATCTAATGGAGCAGATGGGACTATCCTTCAAGCAGATGCTTGATATGGAAATCAGCTCACCTGTAATCTCTCACTCCATCGAGTATCGTAGCCCTATAAGATTCGACGAGACCGTAATGATCGATACTAAGCTATTGGCTTACGATGGCCATGAGATGGAGGTAGCATATCGTATATACGATAAGGCGACTGGTGAGGACAGAGCCATAGCTAAAAGCTGTCACTGTTTCCTTAATAAATCAGGTATGCCTATCTCTATGAAGAGAGCTTATCCTGAACTAGATACTAAGTTCTTCGAATTCAAATAACAGCCCTAAGGAAATTAGGTACCTTAGCAGCTAGCACTACCGTGCTGGCTGCTTTTATATTGTCATCATTGTCATCGAAGAATATATGGGCTCCAAAAGCTCTAAGCACCGCTGTCTTATCCATGCCACCTAAAAAGTGTGCCTCATCAATCCTCACTCCCCAATCCCTAAAGGTCCTAATAACTCTCTCGTGAGCAGGGGCGCACCTGGCAGTAACTATAGCAGTCCTAATGGGTGAATCCTCTATATCCTCGTACTGTGACTGTATCTTGGAAATAACAGTAAGCAGGTGGGCGAAGGGACCTCGCTTAAGGGGAATCAGCGCCTGACTCCTCTCATGCTCTCCGAAGGCCTCAATCCCCTCCCTCCTATATATTAGTTCTGATTCGCTGTTAAAAAGAACACAATCCCCGTCAAAAGCAATCCTAATCTGAGATATTCCATGAGTATCCTCCTCTGGTGAAGCAAGAACAGTAGCCGCAGCAATGCCCGCCATGGTAGCTCTGGCTACATCATCCTCATTAACTGACAAGTACAAATCAATCCCGTAGGCCGTCAAGTATGGTAATATGGAAGCTCCTGTAGTAAGGGCTGCCCTGGTGATATTAAGTCCGTAGTATGCTATGGAATTGAATATCCTAAGGGAACTATCTGCGGAATTCTGGCTGATGACTATCACCTCACATAGCGGCTCCTCAGCTATATCATTGAGAGCAAGCAGTGACTTAATCAAGCCGAAGGCTGGTCCCTTCTTAAGGGGCTCATCCTCATGAGCCACCATGTAATCCACATAGGCCTTCGTACCTTTTGCAACAAAAATATCATTCTCAAAATCTAAATCAAACAAGGCTCTAGTGGAAATACCAATGGTAAGAATATTATCAGACATAAAAAACACCTCCTTGTTAAGCTATCTAAAGCCTATCACAAGAAGGTGTCCATAAATATTCCCAGTCTATTGTCCCTTAGCACCAATCTCCATTAAGAGATTAATCAGCTCAATATCTGACTCCTGAACTCTGAGGTTGGTCTCGATTCTCTCACCTGAAGGATCAGTAATTGCTATCTCAATAACTGAACCTGGTGTCATAGCCTTGTCCTTAGCTGCATTGAAGAAAGGAAGCAACTTAGGATGATTCGCATTGAACTTAGCTGCTGATGATCTAATTCTAAATAAATCTGCTGGATTAAATGCCATATCATTCTCCTTAAATATACTTTCGAAGAAGCTTACGCAACTCTTCTTCTTTGATTGGTTTCTCAATATAATCACTGAAGCCTAGATTCTCATACTCTTCCCTGGCGCCCACCACCGCATTGGCAGTCTGCATAATAACAGGGGTATCCCTATTAGGATTGTCTGCTATAGAGTCCATAATAGACTTAAGTTCTAGTCCATCCATGCCAGGCATCAGATGATCAATGAATATAATATCATATTTTATTTTTTTTATCTTCTCTAATGCATCTATTCCACTGATTGCTGTATCTACAGTGATATCCGTATTGCTAAGGAGCATGGTAAATACCCTTAGATTGATGGCCACATCGTCCACCACCAGAATCTTGCCAATTACATCGAATATCTCATTCCTGTCAGCCACTCTACGATCTCCATTAGGTCCCATAGAGAATATACCACATGGCTCCACTGAGCGAATCTCCTGAGGAATAATTACAGTAAAAGTAGTGCCCTTGCCCACCTGGGATTCCACATTGATCTTACCATTCATAAGCTCAATCAGCTGCTTGGTAATGGTAAGTCCCAGGCCTGTTCCCTCTATCTTACTAGTGGCTAATTCTCCCACTCGCTTAAATGAATCGAATAGGTAAGGCATGCTATCCTCTGGAATACCTACGCCAGTATCACTGACGGTAATTATCATATATAGCTTGCCCTCTGAAATCTTACCCTCTATATCAAGAGAAATCCTACCCTCAGGCGTATATTTTACGGAATTAGTAAGCAGATTAGTGATTATCTGTATGATGCGGTCCTTGTCACCCTTGAGCTTAGATGGCAGCACATCGCTGACATTGACCTCGAAGGATAGTCGGCTGGCCTTGGCTCTAGGTCTGACCATGGAGTAGCAATCTCGCACCATGTCCATCAGATCATATTCAGCCTCAACTATCTCTATCTTGCCTGCGTTGACTTTAGCGAGATCTAGCACCTCGTTGACTATACTAAGCAGATAATTGCCTGCACTATTGACATCTCTAGCATACTCTAGGACATTATCCTCCTTGCTCTCCCTGAGTATCATCTTGTTCATACCAAGGATTGCATTGATAGGGGTGCGCATCTCATGTGACATCCTGGTTAAGAATGCTGTGCTGGACTCCTGTGCCTTCACTGCTGCATACATATCTCGCTCCATGGTACGCACATCATTGAGAGCTCTCACATAGGACATAATTATGAGGAAAAGTAACCCCGCTAAAATTATCTCTCTAGGAACAGTAGTAGGTTTATCATTATAGTTAACAATCTGAACCACACCTGCTATCATAGCTCCACCTATGCCAAACAGTTCTGGAAGGTAGGCCTTCACCCTGCCCATCACACTATCACATACAGTGGTGATTAGGAATAGCACCATTGTACAGATGATGCCCACGAATGCAAATGGAAGTATTACACTCAAATCTGTATTGTTGAAATACTGCATAAGATTGCCTAAGTAAGCTACGAATACATCCAGTACAGCCACCACCAGATAGAAGAATCTATATCTGCCCTCCTGCAGTCTGTCGAAATACAGGGCCATAAGAGATGGAAGTATCATGAGGCTCACATAGGTCATATAAAATACCAGTGAGAAATTAGGATTCAGAAACTGCCTAATATTAGACTCCTGGAAAGACCATATAGCCGCACACATCACAGCCCAACCTGCGAAGAACAAAGGCAAAGTCTTATTATATGAAAGCTTAACCACCAAGCCGATGATAAAGGCTATAAAACCTAGCATCATAAGAAACACGGTCATAAGCAGAGCCCATCTCTCCTGCAAGATTAAGCTTTTTAATACTCCCAGCTGGGTGCCTATCTTGATATCATCCACTACGCCAGAATAATTATTGCTGCCCTCGTATTCTATTGTAAGAGTACGCCCCTCATCCTGGGGATATATAGGAATAAACATGAGAGCATTAGGACTGTTGCTTCCGAACAGTCTGGTATCTCTAGTGGAATAGGTGTATCTCAACTCGTCATCCACATAGGCATATATATCCTGCTTGGCAGAGTCAAAAGTTACGAATAATTCCTTGTCTGCAACCTTGGTAATCTCCTTCTTTATAACGAAGGAATTAGTGCCCTCTTCATCCTCATATACTCCAGGCACTTTAATACTTTCAACGCTTCCATCGGCATACACTCTCTGCCATCCAGTGTTGTATTCCTCCAGACTAAAATCTGTATAAGTGCGCTCATCCGGCAAAGAAGACTCACCCCAAACAAGCAGTCCAATCATGAATAAATACATAAGTATGGCTGCTAATATTACTATCTGATATATAAATTTGCTGTTTGTCTTCATTTTTCTTCCTCATTTCCCCTTTGAATAAGATAATTTTAATATTTAAAGTAGCCTAAAACAACTAATTACGAAAAACGTCACAGAATTTTAAATATTACAAGTTATATTAAATGTTATACTAATTATGGAAAGTTGTTGTGTAATTCAGGAGGTTCACATGGCTAGTTCAGAACAAATCGCAAAAGAATACTATGATAAGGGTATGAGTCTAATACATGCCAACAGTATGGAGCTTGGAATTGACAATCTCAATATGGCTATCACTATATATGAAGAACTTAAGGACAGCACTCACTATATCCTATCTCTCAGGGGACTTGCTGTGGCTTACGGCATAATGGAGTATGATAGTAAGATGCTCTACAAATGCTTATCAGCCTTTGATTATATAGATAAAAATGGCATCAAGGGTGCCAAGCACTTTTTCTATACCACCATTTGTAATCGCTACATGCTATTAGGTGATTACGATAGTGCTATCAACTATGGCAGGATGGCTCTTCAGGATCTGGAGGACTATGGAACAGAGTTCGACAATCCTCCTTCCTCATATCTGGTAGCCTGCCTTAACCTGGCATATTCATACATACATCTGCGTAGATACGGTGATGCTGAGACATTCCTCAATCGTTCTAAGGAGATTGCCACTAAGAATGATCTTCATCAACATGACTTAAGCCTATCTGTGCTATATGCAAGCTTGCATCATATGACAGGTGATGATCAGTATGTATACGATCACCTGGAGGATCTCGTCACTTTTATCAAGAGTACTAATATCACTATCCAGGATTACATAGAGGATCTCAAGCTCTTAATTGAGACCTTCTGTAGCATGAAGGAGTTCGATCGCGCTGAGGCTGTAGCTCTTAGTCTGGACTCCACTGCCACCATCTCCAGTGACACCCACATGAAGCTGGAGGCTTCTAAATTATTCATGACTGTATACCAAAGCAGTGGTGATGTGGAGAAGTATCACAATGCCTGCGTTAGATTCGCCGAGGACACTATCGCTGTGGCCAATGCAGAGGCTTCTCAGCACCTTCTAGAGATGGACACCGCCATCGCATTGTCTATTGCAGACACTCCGGTAGAACTAATATAATCTATCGATGGAGGTAATTGCCCTAGGGCAAGCATTGTTATGAAGAAAAGACTTGGAATTACTATAATTATTATTTTTGCTTTAACTATATTCATAAAGGCTGAATTGGACTATAACCCTTCTGTTCGAGTGTTGGCCTCTGTCATCAATTTCTCAGAGTCCACTCTCAATAGTCCAGATTACCTGGCATACAATATCGATCTTAAGGATTTGTTTATCAACTATGCCAATGCAGATATCAGCTACTCTGGTAGCGCTTATATTAAGAAGGTTAAGGACTTCCCTTATTCTATCAGCGGAAGTATCAAGGGTCAGCGTTCTGTTGACCAGCAGAAGTTTTCCTGCAAATCCAATCTAAATGTACTTGTATTAAATGTAGGTGAATTGGACATCTATGCCCAGGATGACACCATCTACCTAGTTGCTCCTCTACTGGGTGATATCTCCTATGGTTTCGACACTGGAGATAATCTCTTTTCCAAGGCTCCTACCTTAAATAGTGATATCAGTAGGGAATGGTTCCATAATAACAAGGCCAACATCCTTAATTTCGTCAGAAGTATAGATATTGAGAATACAGGTGAGACTTACACCGATGAGGACGGCACTCTCAGCTACGAATACGAGATTACCATCCCACAGGGTGAGGGTGATTTCATTTGGGAACTGCTTTGCATGGATGCTCCTGATTATGATATTACCTGCTCTCTGTTCCTAGACAAGTGGAACCACACCAGGAAGATAGTCTTCGACCTGTCTCATGATACTAAGGGTGCGTATCTTTCTATCTATGGAAAGCATCTAGGCACTATGGAGCTGTACGTACCTCTTCCCGATGATGAGTTAGTAGTTGCCACCATAAAAAGAGACGGCACCACTACCTACACTAATGCCTACACTGACAATATCACCTACTATGCTTCCAATGGAGATGAGTATGCTATAGATTACGGCATGCTGCTCAACTATGTGGACAACGGAATCAAGGTAGAGGCGACTGATGTTACTGTTTCAAAGAATGATACCATGCTAGCGCAGGGATATATCAAGGGTAGGATTCGCACTGAAGAAGATATGGGTGACGTGTTTGAAAATGCTAATGCAGATCTATCAGATGTTACTGTAATAGATTGGGACACAATAAAAAATGACACCGCCTCTTTTATAGACGATGTCATATCTAAAGCACGTGAAAACGTGGACTTATTTAACTTCTAGCTCTCTGTTGGGAAGCTTCCCAATATCTTGTAGAGAAGTGTATAGAGCTGTTCGTACTCCTGTGGCGATAAATTAACGCACTTGCCCATCTTGCTAGGAACGAGACATGCCTCCTTCTTAAGCTCCTCTCCATCCTTAGTGAGAGTGATAATAAGGTTGCGCTCATCATCCTTAGAGCGGCTGCGCTTAACATAACCCTTCTGCTCAAGCTTCTTAAGAACTGGTGTAAGTGTACCTGAATCCAAGAACAGCTTGTCTCCTAGAGCCTTGACTGTTATCTCTTTCTCTTCCCACACTACCATCATAGTGATGTACTGAGTGTATGTAAGATCAATTGGATCGAGATATGGCTTATATCTCTTAACAATCTCCTTAGAGCATGCATATAGTGGGAAACATAATTGATTTGAAATTTTTAAGCAATCGAATTTATCGTCCATTTATACTCACCTCAAATTATAAGTTTTTAGATATGAACTCAGAAAGAGCTTCCTTAGGAGCGAATCCTACATTCATGTCTACCTTCTGTCCATCCTTTAAAACAACAATTGCAGGGATGTTCATAATACCATACTCTCTAGCTAAGTCTGGATTCTCATCTGTATCAACGCTATAGAAATTAGCCTTGCCAGCAAGCTCCTCAGAAACCTCCTCAAGTACTGGAGCAAGCATCTTGCATGGGCCGCACCATGTAGCATTGAAATCTAAAACAGAAACACCTGTCTTATCCATATCCTTAAATTCGTTCTGATTAATTGTCTTTACCATAGTATCTCTCCTTTCAAATATAATCAAGAAAATTAGTTCTGAGCCTTCTTAAGCTCAGTTAAATATGAAACAGCTGAAAGCGCTGCTACATTGCCTTCTCCAGCAGCCTTAATGTACTGATATGGTGTGCCTGTAATATCACCACATGCATATAGGCCCTTGATATTAGTAGCCATAGAACGGTCTACCTCGATATGATTGCCATCCATCTTAAGTCCAGGAACAAGCTGTGATGGTGCAATCTGCTGTCTAAGAATGAAGATTCCATCAGCTGAATAAGTATCCTTGTCTGTCTTAAGTGTAGCATGTCCGTCAACCATTTCAATAGATTCTGGCTTAACTTCGCATGTAACCTGAATGTTACCACCTAAGCTTCCCTTGTAATCATACTGTGGGAGATAGTAAACAGTGTCAGCTCTCTCTGCAAGGAACTCAGCCTCTGGCTCGTCCTCTGCGCTGTAAGCTAAGATAATAGCTGACTTATTCTTATATAATGCTGCATCACATGTAGCACAGTAGCTAACTCCTCTACCGAGATTCTCCATCTCTCCAGGGAATGGCTTCATGGTAGTCATACCAGCTGCTACGATTACTGAAGATGCTTCGTAATCTCCATTATGGCACTGGATTGCGAAATACTGTCCCATTGAATATACTGCATTGACCTTGTCCTCAGTAACTTCCACACCCATGCTAGTAGCATGATCTAAGAATGCCTTAGCCATGTCTGCACCAGCCACATCAGGAAGACCTAAGTAATTCTGTATTGTATGAGCCTTAGCAACCTTATCAGATGAACCCTTGCTGCCAAGTAATAAGACTGATTTATTACGAACCTTAGCTGTAATAGCTGCTTCTAATCCAGCAGGTCCTGTACCAATAACTGCAATGTCAAATCTTTCCATTAAAAAACCTCCTGCCGTCGGGCTACAAATATATTGCGTACAATCTTTTAGGTTGATTTAATTGTACACAATCTAATTGCCTTTGTCAACACAGATTTTAAAAAAACTCCCAAGTCATATAGACCTGGGAGTTAAAGTAAACTAGACCATTACTGGAACATCTTATTGACGAGATTCTCTTCACTCTCCATCTGATTCTTAAGAGTCATATTCTGAGCAGCTCCTACGATTCCGCTAGACTTCATCCTAGTAACTGATTCATTGAAATCTGCATCTTCCTTAGCTGCCTGAGCGCTGGTAAGATTCTCAGCTGTGTTATTGTTAACATTGTAAGCTGCGCTGAGTCCATTAGTCTCAGCACCTATCTGACTACGCATAGAGCTAACTGATGAATAAGTACTATCCAGCGCCTCGGTAGAAATGGAATCTGCACCTGCAGATACATCGAAATTCTCAAGGTCTGATACAGCTGACTTCGCATCAGCCTCTGTAATAGTAGCACTAGCTGTACCAGTGTAGATATTGATATCTCCTGTGGTACCATCTAACAAGTTCTTCTCATTATAGGTAGCCTGATTGATAGTCTGATTAATTGTGGCTACTGATTGCTCATTAGCCTCCTGAAGAATGGCTCTATCACTATCTGAATATAAACCATTCATAGCTCTGACTGTGTTCTGTTCAATGTCCCCAAGGGAATCTGAAATATTAGATAAAGCTCCATCAGCAATGTTAGTAGCATCGATTCCGTATGAGATATTGTTGCTACCAGTCTTAAGTGACTTAGCTTCCTTCATAAGCTTCTCAGAGATTGAAAGTGCCACTGCATCATCTGCTGCTGTGTTAACCTTCTTACCTGTGCTAAGCTCCTTAGAAGCCTTCTTCTGCTGTTCCTCTGTCTGCTTCCTTTGATTAATTGTGTTCTGATATTGTGTCGCGGTTGAATTAGATTGAATCCTCATAAATAACTCTCCTCAATCTCAACGTTACATAAAACAATAAATTCCTAATTTGTACCTGCATTATAACACCTGATTTTGAAAAAGTCATGTGAAAAAACTGTTAGTAGATTACCAGTTAATTACATATGAGGATTCATCCCCCGAGAGCCCTTTATTCTTCGGGATCATGAACTGTACCATAAATTTCCAGATTATGAGTCTGTCTATCAATCTCCTTGTTATAGCGATCCTCCACCTCGGACCAATAATTCTCAAGAGCATCCTCGCCTCTTCTGTCAGGGATGTGGAACTCATTCACTAACATATTACCCATATAATCCGACATCTTCTCTGCTCCAGACAGATTCAGATGCAGGCCTCCATCATAGGTGTCTGTCTGCCAATCCAATCCCATCTCATCCTGCAGATCCAAGAAATTAATATAGGTCAAATCATTAGCCCTGGCATACTCTACCATCTGCTCATCCCACTGGTCATACCAGTATGGGTATAGAGTAGGCGCCTTAACTAATATAAGCTCCACATCATTGTCATTACATAGCTTGGTCAGCTTATCCAAATAGTAGTAGGCATTGTCTCCGAACTGATAATCCACCAGTGGCTTGCCCTCAGGCACATCCTCAGCTGGCTTCACATCCACTCTCATATAGTATCCATTGAAGGATACCTTGTCCCTTTTAAAAAGGTACTCAAAGTCATCTGAATTCAAATCACTCCAGCGTGAGTGATATCTTAATATAGGAAAAAGATACTCAATAAAGTTCTCTTCCTCTGTCATAGAGGCATTGATGGAATCCACCTTGCTAGATGACCACTTCATACCATCAAGAGTCATTCTGTTGTATGCCTCGTTCTGTGGCTCGTCATATTTCATGGAAAGCACATTGAATACAATAGCATCGGGATGCTCTAGCTTAATAGTCTCCTCTGCCAGATAGTATGACTGCCAGATAAGCTGCTGAGCACTACCTCTCACATATGAATTGATGCCGTAATTCTCCCAGAGATAAACTGGGCTGATATTCTCATACAACTCGCAATCGCCTATGAACACCACGTCATGATCTGTAGGGTCATCATAGTACTCAGCTATCATGGCACCCTCCAGTATCCCTGACATATACTTAGGCTCAAGCAGCCTGGTGGCCAGGGCGATTCCTCCTATGGAAATCGCAAGTATTAATATTATTGAAATAACTTTCTTCATTATTAATCTCCAACAGATAGCATAGCCATCTTAGAATTGATTATATATGAACTGACTAGCTGAGTAGCCAATTCCATAGGCACCGAATATAACAGTAGCCATAAATAAACCATACCAGATTACGAAGCGCACTGGAGCCTTCAGCTCAGCTATCTTGCCTCGTACACTTCCACCCCTTTGAATGAGGCTGACCATAACAAGGATAAGCATGCCAGCAGTAACCACGGCATAGTCAAATCCTGTGAGCCCCATACCTACGAAGGCCTCGTTATTAATCTGGCTGATGCTTGAATCTGTAAATATGCTGCCAAACATCCTAAATGTAAGAGGTACATCCCTGTAGCAGTCGAACATACGCAGGCTTGACATAATAAGCACGGTACGAATCACCTGGAACAATCTCCATCCGAAAGTACCTGCCACGTGAACCTTGGAATGGAACCATCTGTAGAATGGCTCAAGCTCCTGCGAGATCATGATGACCACGAAGTTGCCGAGTCCCCATACTATGAAGTTCCAACTGGCCCCGTGCCATATACCTGTGGTGAACCATACAATGAAGCTGGACAAATATACTGGTACTCTCTTGCCTAGATTATTCCCAAGCTTAGCTCTTGACTTCTTAGATAGCTTCATCATGAACTGGCTGGCTGATATAGGATAGAATATGTAGTCTGTAAACCATGTACCCATGGTAATATGCCATCTATTCCAGTATTCCTTAATATTCTTAGAGAAGTATGGGCGGATGAAGTTCTCAGTAACCCTAATGCCCATGGTCTCAGCCACACCTATGGTAATATCGATACCACCTGTGAAGTCAGCGTACAATTCCAGCGCATAGAACATGGCGCCTGCAAAGGCGTAGAATCCCCTGTAGGTTTCTGTGTCAGCAATGATTGCCTGAACTGCCACAAGTATACGATCTGCAATAACTAATTTCTTAAAGAATCCCCACAGGATACGCTCTAGACCGAAGGATACTGTGCGCCAGTCGAATCGGTGCTCCTCATAGAGAGTCTCACTCAAATCATGATAGCGACTGATAGGTCCCTGAACCAATTGTGGGAAAAAAGATACGAATAATGCGAACTTGAACAGATTATCCTGAGCCTTGTGCTTGCCGTTATACACATCGATGAGATATCCCATAGACTGGAAAGTATAGAAGGAAATACCCATTGGAATAATTAAATCCACAAAGGATATTCCATCGGCTCTGCCAAAGGCTGCCAGCATAGAATTAACATTTGCAATTGCGAAATTCGTATATTTAGTTACAGCAAGAATACCTAGATTAAGT
Organism: Pseudobutyrivibrio sp.; assembly: GCA_024691465.1. The sequence continues at coordinate 36,597 of JAILNO010000087.1, forward strand.
AACAGGCAAGCCAAGAATACTCTCTTCTCCTTGCTATGTTCCTTAGCCTTTAGTTCCTTTCTCTGCTCCTTCTCGTACTCCTTCTTATGCTCCTTGAACCATACATCGAAGTCCTCTTTCATATTAGATATGGTTCTAGCAGCATAGAAGGTAGTAACTGAAGTGACGGCTATGAAGATTAAGTATCTAGGATCTGCTATAAAATAAAATACGTAACTGGCCAGCAGCAAAAACTGCCACTGGAATCTACCTGGCAGCAAATAATATAGTAGAAATACCACCAGTAAAAATCCTATAAATTGGTAAGAAGTAAAAAGCATTCTTTAGTCCTCGTCGTCTAGCTTCTCCTGGATCAAAGCATAGATTGCCTCAGCAGAGTTGAAATTCTCAGGTGTGAGCTCTGCAGCTGAAATAGTAACATCGAATTCCTCATTAATCTCTGAAATAAGAGAGACGATATCAAAGGAATCAAGGATACCACCGTCTACTAATTCAGTAGCTGTAGTGAAATCTACCTCTGGATGTAAATCGCTTAAAATCTCTAATAATTCGTTCATAATTATCCTCCTTGTATCTACTTGGTAAACATCTTAGTTAATTTAACTCTATCTATCTTGCCATTAGCTGTAAAAGGCATCTCCTCTAAACGGTTGACCTTGTTAGGGAGCATATATCTAGGTAACTTAGTCTTAAGGGCCTTAATCAAATCGCCCTCTGTAATATCACCCACATAATAGAGCACTATCTTGCTCTGCTCCTTAGCGTAGATGCAGCCTGACAGCTTAATCTCTGGAACCAGATTAACATTAGCCTCTATCTCGCCTAGCTCTATACGATGGCCCATATGCTTGATCTGGAAATCCTTGCGTGAGTGGAACACCAGCTCCCCTCTCTCGTTAATATGACCTATATCACCTGTGCGATAGATAATCTCAGGATATGCTTTGTTAAGTGGATTCTGTACATAGGCCTCGCTGGTCTTCTCTGGATTGTTGTAATAGCCTAATGTAACTGATGTACCTCTAATACATATCTCACCCTGCTCTAAAGGTGCTGCCAGGGTATTATCTTCCTTCAATAGAAGTATCTGAGTGTTCTTAAATGGAAATCCCACTGGAATCACCTCGTCATCGGCGAACTCTCTCTCCACTGGATAATAGCAGCACATGCCAGTACCCTCTGTAGGTCCGTACAGATTGAAGAACTTAGCCTCAGGCACTGCCTCTCTCCACAATCTAAACTGCTTGATAGGGAACACCTCACTGCCGAATGCAATGGTCCTAAGTGTATGTGGCTTCACTGTATCAAAAGTCTTAAATGCACTGATCATTGTAAGAGCTGAAACTACCCAGCACACAGTATTAATCTCATGCTCATTGATATATTCCACCAGCTTGATAGGGAACATGAAATATGAGTGAGGAATCAGGTATGTGGTAGCTCCGAACTTAAGTGTAGGATACAACTCCTTAAGGCATGCATCGAAATACAGCGGAGTCTGATTACCGAATACTGTATCCTCATTGAAGCCTAATGTCTCAGAGAGTTGCTCTATATAATCGATAACTGAGCGGTGACAAGCACACACTCCCTTAGGAACTCCAGTAGAACCCGAAGTAAATACTATATAGATAGGATCTGTATCTATAGCCTGCTTCCTAACCTCCATAAGAGCCTGTACATCAGCCTCAGTCTTACTAATATCCTGGAATAGCATGATATCAGCCTGATAATTGAAGTCCTTAGCAATCTCAACTGTGGATTCATCACAGATAATCACCCTAGGCTGGCAATTCTCAAGTATGAGCTGTATACGTGTAGCAGGCATCTCACTATCAATAGGTACATAGTAACAACCTGCATTAATTACACCGAAGAATGTAGCAATAGTATTAGGGCTCTTCTTCATAAAAACTATGACAGGCTCCCTATTACATCCCTTCTTAAGAAGTCCAGTGCCCACTGAATCCATTATGGACTTAACATCTGAGAAAGTAAGCTGAACCTCATCATCCGCATATGCGATTTTGTCTGGTACTCTAGCCAGACTACCATCTAAATAATCTAGTACATTATTCTGCATATCTTATCCTTATTTATATAGGTCCTTAGACCATTATTTTGCTGTGATTAACTCCTGGTACTCTGGCCTGAGCCTAGCGCACTTAAGGACGCAGTCCCTAGCCAGCACATCTATTATATCAAGCACCTCAGCTCCCACTTGATTATCTCTCTTTACAATGGAAAGCTCTGTGCAGCCCAGTATTACCACCTGAGCTCCCTTATCAATGAGCTGCCTCTTAACCTGGCAGAACTCCTTCATATCCACAGCCCCACCAGCTTTGACATCATCATAGATAATATTCATAACCAGCTGCTGTCCATCACTATCAGGATAAAGGCACTCAATTCCATAGTCCTTGAAAACCGAGTCGAACAATCTAGTCTCCACCGTGCCATCAGTGGCCATAATGCCCACTCTGCTGATGCCTCGCTCCACCAGATACTCTGCCGCCTCCCTGATACCATTAGACACTGGCACATGTCCACTACTTACTATATCCTTATGGAAAAAGTGTGCGGTAATACAAGGGATTGCTATGTAATCCACCTGCTGCTTCTCCAGGCAACGCGCTATCTCAACTATCTTAGGTAGAGGACTCTCGTCACTTCTTCCCAAGATGAATCCTGTCCTATCTGGAATAGATGGCACATTATAAATCACCATCTCTATATTCTCTTGATCCGTGGCGGCATCAGTCATCTCAATGATACGGCGCATAAAATACGCAGTAGCCATAGGTCCTAATCCGCCGATGATTCCTAACCTCTTCATTATTGTTCCTCTGTAGCAGTTCCAAAGTATGTATATATCTGCCTATCATAATTATGAGAATGATAGTGCGAATCCGAATAAGCCATGAGATCCTCATCAGTAATATAGAATCCCTTGAATGACTTATCATGACGTGGTGTGGTGTCAAAGTGACGCCAACCCTCACCGCAGTCGATTACATTCCAATAATGGTGTCTCGTAGCTGTAGGGATAATCTCAATATCCTCATTAGGGATACCTGCTCTAGTAAGCAGTGCCTTGCTAACAGCAAAGTAGTTGTAACAATCACCCCTGCGATTATAGAGGCCATCATAGGCACCCTTAAGCCAATCCCCTCTATCAGTACTCTCGCTATATCCTATATTGCCCTGCACCCACACATATATAGCATGGGCCTTATCATAATCTGACATATCATCAGTAATAATCTCTGCAAGTACCTCATCAGCCAGTGCAAACACCTGCTCCTCAGTATATTCCTGCTGAATAACAGTAACAAGTCCCTCCTTCAGATCCATATTACCCATGGAATCCGTAGCAGTATAAATAACCGTATACACTCCTGGCTCATTGAGATTGACCTTGCTGCTATCCACCTGAACCTCTA
>JAILNO010000220.1 GCA_024691465.1 Pseudobutyrivibrio sp.
GCTATCTCATATGAATGACCACCGCCTCCCAAAGTACCGTCCACATACAATCCATCAGGCTTAATATTCAAATTATCAATCGTCTCATTCAAGAGAACCGAATAATGATTAAATTCCATGTAACTCCTAAATTCCAAGGCCAAGCTCAGCCATGTGCTCTGCTATCTCATCCATATCATCGTAAGTGCCTTCCTCAGTCCATCTCTCCTTAGACCATATTTCAATTCGATTCAAGACACCTACTGAAACAACTTCCTTATCAATACCTGCATATTCCTTAAGGGTAGCTGGTATCAATACTCTTCCCTGCTTATCAATATCGCACTCTGCGGCGCCTGCAAAGAAGAAACGTGAGAACTTCCTAGCGTCCTTGGTGGTAAGTGGAATCTCTCTAAACTTCTCCTCAATGGTCTGCCACTCGCTAATTGGATATACGAATAAGCATCCATCAAGTCCCTTAGTGGCTACGAAATGGTCTCCCAATTGCTCACGAAACTTCGCAGGCATAATAAGACGATTCTTAGCGTCTATATTGTGACTGTATTCGCCCATGAACATGGCACCCATTCCTCCTTTCCACCACTTTGTGACACTTTTCTTCCACTTTCCTCCACTTTTAACTACATTTTATACTAAAAAACCGTTACATGCAACCCGTAAACCGTGAAAAATCAATGTTTTTCTAATGCTTCTATATGTGGTGTAAAGTGGAGGACCATACCACCAAATCTTCAAATTTTTATAAAAAAGGGTACAAAAAAAGACATTGGATTATCCAATGTCTTTAAAAAAATACAATTTAATTATTCTGTTGCTGCTTCTTATATTGGTAAAAGTATAACGCCGACCCCACCACTATAAGTATAGCCGACAGGCCTTGGGAAACAGCTATATCTGTACCCCACAGCTTAAGCTGGTCTGTTCTAACGCCCTCTATCCAGAAGCGTCCAGCTCCATATACTATTAAGTACATGAAGAACACATATCCCTCGAATTTCTTGCGCTTACGTGTGCATATCAGGAATATAAGTAATCCCAGATTCCATAATGACTCATACAAGAATGTAGGATGAACTGATATGTAATCCACTCCATTAATCTGTACCAGGTTAGCCAGCATCTCAGTGGTAACATCCTGTTGAGATCTAATAGAGTTAATAGGAAGAAGCATAGCAAACAGTCCATCAGTATACTGACCGAAGACCTCTCTGTTGAAGAAATTGCCCCATCTTCCAAATATCTGTCCGATGATTACACCAAATATAGCCACATCCATTACCTTAAGAATCTGTAGCTTCTTAATCTTGCATAGAACACATACGCATAGGATACCGGCTATTACTCCTCCGTATATAGCCAATCCTCCTTGCCTGATATTGAAAGCGCTGAGAGGATTATCCTTATAATAATCCCAAGCAAAGATGACATAATACAGACGTGCTCCAATGACGCCCACCACAATAGTGATGATGCATATGTCTAAAAACATATCTTCATCAAAGCCTACTCTCTTAGCTTCTTTTAAAATAAAGGTGACCCCAACAAGCATACCTATAGCAATAACTATGCCATAAAATGCAATGAAAAAGGATCCTACATAGAATCCTTTTCCAACATTATCAAGTGTAATATGCAAGTTAGGGAAAATAATACTAGTATCCAAACCTATTCTCCCATGTGATATGCCTATTAATTAGCATCATTAAACAGCTGATAAATCTCAATCTTAAGAGCATCTGTATCTGTCATGCCAACAAAGATACATCCATACTCATACACGCCATTATCAAGCTTGTTAACTCTAACTACCTTGAATACAGAATCGATAGTCTCCTTAGTCCAGATCTGAATCTTAGCATCAAAACATGCTCCAACTTCGAACTCTGCATCCTTCACCTTAAAAGCTAAACCTGTCTTAGATATATTGGTTACCTCTACCTCCATGTACTTGACAGTGGTGATATTGTCCTCATCAAGGCGCTCTATTTCGACCTTGACATCAATATCCAGACGTTTATTCTTTCTTTTCTCTTCCATGCTCGTTCCTCCCAACGCAATAATTATGCCTTAAGATTAATACCTTTGTTCTTAAGCTTCTCAATAATATCATCAACTACTGTCTGAACTTCCTCGTGAGTAAGAGTCCTCTCATCATCACCAAAGAGAAGTCTAACTGTAATTGACTTACCAGCGCCATCAGAATATACATCAGCAACTCCAACCTTTTTAAGAATTGCTCCTGCGCTCTTTATTATTGTATCATTTATTTCTGAAAATTTCTCGGCTACAAATGATAAATCTACTTCAATTGAAGGATATTTAGATGGTTCTACATATGAAATAGCCTGTGGCAATGTATTAGTAAACTCCTCTACATCAATTTCAGCAAAAACTATCTGAGCCTTCTTATCAATCTTCTTAGAAACAAGTGGATGTGCCACACCTATCTCACCAATCTGCTTATCATCAACTATGATTGCGTTTAGATTCTTAGGATGCTGGTAAGAATGTGTAGCCTCAAGCTTCTTATAAGTAAGTGGCTTGTGCTTAACATACTCAACTACCTCTGCTACCATATCGCGAAGCTCGAAGTAAAGAGTCTCAAGTGACTTAGTCTTAGAGAATAATGTAATACAAAGCTTCTTCTTCTCATCACATAATCCATCTGCCTTAAGACCATTAACAACACGGCCTACCTCAAACACACCAAAATCAGTGCCGTAAGCTGTATTGTAATTAACCTGACACAACTGTGTAGGAACGATTGAGCGTCTAATAGTCTCTATATTAGGATTAGTAGAGTTAGCAAGCTTAATATTATCCTCTACTTCCATGCCAAGCTTCTTATACTCATCAGCATACTGCCATACATATGAATGAAGCTCATGAAGCTTGAATCTCTTAACAAGGATATCCTTAACTCTATCCTCTAATAGCTTCTCCTCAGACATACGAACTGGATATAAAGGAGCCTTAGTAGTGAAGAGTTCGAAATTATCATAACCATAGATACGAGTAATTTCCTCAATGATATCAGCCTTAAGGCTAACATCCTTAGTAGCTCTGTAGCTAGGAACATCTACCTTGAAATTATCTCCACTGTGCTCAACTCCAAAACCTAGAGCTGTAAGTGTATTAACGATATGTTCGTTAGTAATCTCAATACCTGTATACTTATCAACAAATGCCTTGTCAAACTCAAGTGAAACCTTAGGATAGTGGAATGCATACTCATCTGTGAGAGCTGAAACTACCTTAACACCTGGGTCAATATCAAGAAGGAGCTTCATGAAACGAGCAATGGCTACTGTAGTCATCTCAGGATCAAGGCTCTTCTCATATCTAGCTGATGCATCTGTTCTATGAGCAAGACGAACTGCACTCTTACGAATAGAAGCTGCGTTAAATGTAGCAGACTCAAGAGTAAGTGTAGTAGTATCCTCAACAATCTCAGAATCAAGGCCACCCATAATACCTGCAATAGCAACAGGTGTGTTGTCATTGCATATCATAAGAGTATTCTCATCGATATTGCGCTCCACTCCATCAAGTGTAGTGAATGTAAAAGGCTTATCAAATCTCTTGATACGAATCTTCTCAACCTTACGTGAATCAAATGCATGCATAGGCTGACCCATCTCAAGCATAAGATAGTTGGTAAGATCTGTAAGAAGGTTGATTCCTCTCATACCACAATAGTAGAGACGGATTCTCATATTCATAGGTGCAACATTCTTCTCAATATTCTCAACCTTAAGAGAAGAATATCTCTGACAAAGCTCATCCTCAATCTTAAGATCAATCTTCTCAAGATTGTCATACTTGCTTAAATCTATAGTTGGAAGCTCCTTGAGAGGGCGCTTAGCTATTGTAGCGAACTCTCTAGCGATTCCATAATGTCCCCAGAGATCAGGACGGTTAGTAAGAGACTTGTTATCTACCTCGAAGATAATATCATCAATCTCATATAAATCCTTAATATCAGTACCATTAGGAACATCCTCTAAGATATCCATGATACCCTCGTGATTATCAGAAATGCCAATCTCCTTCTCAGAGCAGCACATTCCACATGACTCATATCCTGCAAGTGGACGTGGAGCTATAGTGATATCACCAAGCTGTGCTCCCACCTTAGCAAATGCTGTCTTCATGCCAACTCTTACATTAGGAGCTCCGCAGACCACATCTGTAAGCTTGCCGTCACCAGCATCAACCTTGAGTAAGTGAAGCTTCTTAGACTCTGGATGCTCTTCAACTGACTTAATCTCAGCAACAACCACACCAGATAAATCCTCACCCTTATGGAAAATATCATTCTCGACCTCGGCTGTAGAAAGGGAGAACTTAGCGATGAGATCCATCTTGTCTAATCCCTCTAAATCAACAAAATCCGAAATCCAATTCATTGAAATAAACATGTCTTCTGCCTCCCTTACTGCTCATCGTCAGTGAACTGAGCCAAGCTGTTCAGGTTACCGCTGTTCAGATCACGAATATCTTTAATACCGTACTTCATCATTGCAAGTCTTGTAAGACCGAGGCCAAAGGCAAATCCTGTATATTTATCAGGGTCGATACCACCCTCCTCTAATACCTTAGGGTGAATCATACCGCATGGACAAAGCTCAAGCCATCCAGAATGCTTACATGAAGGACAACCCTTACCGCCACAGTTAAGACAGTTAATATCAAGCTCAAAGCCCGGCTCCACAAATGGGAAGAAACCTGGACGAAGACGTACTTTAATATCTCTTCTAAATACTTCCGAAAGCATAGTCTTCATAAAGTAAATAAGGTTAGCAATAGAAATATCCTTGCCTACCATAACTCCCTCCATCTGGAAGAATGTATTCTCATGGCAAGCATCTGTAGCCTCATTTCTGAAACAACGGCCTGGGAATATAGCCTTAATTGGAGTACCATCTTCAATTAACTGCTTCCTATACTTCTTGTAGATAGCATTCTGAGCTGCAGAAGTCTGAGACTTAAGAAGCTGACCATTCTCAAGATAGTATGTATCTTGCATATCACGAGCTGGATGATACTTAGGAATATTAAGCGACTCGAAACACTCGTAATCAGTAACTACCTCGCTGTAATCCTCAACAGTAAATCCCATTGACTTAAAGATAGTCTCGCACTGACGCTGTACAAGTGTAATAGGATGATAGCTTCCCTGCTCAAAATGCTCTGGAAGTGAAACATCAAACTCAGGTACCTTGTCAATCTCCTTCTGAAGCTCTAAAGCTGCAAGCTCTTCCTTCTTCTCAGCAATCTTGTCAGCCACACTGCTCTTAAGGACATTGATCTTCTGACCAAACTCCTTCTTCTCCTCAGCAGAAAGCTTACCCATTTCTTTCATGGCAGCAGTAACGCTACCCTTTTTCCCAAGATATGAAACACGAATATTCTCAAGCTCTTCAGAATTCTTAATATTCTGAAGCTCTGTTTCGAACTTAGTGCTCAATTCAGATATTATATCTAACATGGCTTCCTCCATTATTCTTATATTAAGGCACTAGGGCCTAATCAACTAAGTAAAAATTTTAGCTTTTATTTATCATTAATTCAAGGTATTAACCCCAACTATTCTGATAAATCTGCAATAAGCATAGCATCACCAAAGGAGAAGAATCTGTATCTCTCCTGCACCGCCTCATGATATGCATTAAGCACATGCTCCCTACCAGCAAGGGCAGATACCAACATAATGAGTGTGGACTGTGGCAGATGGAAATTAGTAATAAGTCCATCAATAACCTTAAACTCATAACCTGGATATATGAATATCTGAGTCCAGCCACTCTTAGGTGTAAGAGGCTTGCCTGGCTCTGCTGCCGACTCTAGAGTACGTGTGCTGGTGGTACCTACAGAAATAATCCTGCCGCCCTTAGCCTTAGTATCGTTAATGATATCGCATGCCTCCTGATCAATCATGTAGAACTCAGAATGCATATGATGATCAAGTACTTCCTCTTCCTTAACAGGTCTAAAGGTACCCAGGCCCACATGAAGTGTAACCTCTGCAATCCTAACACCCATAGCCCTAACCTCATCAAGTAGCTCAGGAGTAAAGTGAAGACCTGCTGTAGGTGCTGCAGCTGAACCATCATACTTAGCGTATACAGTCTGATACCTGTCTCTATCCTGAAGCTTATGAGTAATATAAGGTGGAAGTGGCATCTCTCCAAGCTTATCAAGTATCTCCTCGAAGATACCCTCATATGTAAACTCTATTATTCTATTGCCCTCATCAACTATATCCACAATCTTACCAATGAGAATTCCATCTCCAAAGGAGATTTCCATACCAGGTCTAGCCTTCTTGCCAGGCTTAACAAGGCATTCCCATCGATTGTCGTCGATGCGCTTAAGTAGAAGAATCTCTACCTTGCCACCAGAACCTACTCTGGCTCCGTATAATCTTGCTGGGATAACTTTAGTGTTGTTGATTACCAGGCAATCACCTGGCTTCAAGTATTCTTTGATGTCATAGAAATGACGATGAAATGTCTCTCCAGTGTTCTTATCCAAGACCATGAGTCTTGAATTGCTTCTCTTCTCTAATGGATCCTGAGCAATGAGTTCCTCAGGAAGTTCGTAATCAAAATCCTTAACTAACATAACTTTACTTTCTATTATATATATCTTACCAATGATAGAAATTGGCTTAAATTAGTGTAGCACACTAATTTTTAGTAGTCCACTTTATACTGTGCTTCTCCTTGAGATTATCCACAAATTTCTTCCAGGCAAGTCCAAAGGCCTCTTCAAAAAATACATTAGCCTCGGCGGACATGAGCATGAAGTACATACAAAAGTACAACCAAAACATAAACATCATCATGGTTGCAAATGCTCCATACATGGAAAAGTTATTAAATATCTTCACCCAGATAGCTAGAACCAAACTGAACACATACCAACTGGTGGCACATATAACTCCGCCTGGCAACTGGCTGAAAAATGTAAGATGCTTATTAGGCAAAACCGTAAAAAGGAATGTAAATACTATTACCAAAAATATAAAAAGAAAAACTCCTCTAAATAAAGGTCTGATACCAACTACATAAGCTAAAAAACCATAGTAATTCCTAGCATAGTATTGCAACTGCTGGGTAAATACAAGCATGAGCATAATAACAACAATTACTGATAAAAGAACCAGAGTATAGAAAATAGCTCTAAATCGTCTGCCAAACCAATTCCTGGTCTCCTGTATCTTATTGACCTGATTAAGACCTACCATCAAATTCTGAAAAGCCTTACCTGAAGCCCAGATAGCCATAATAACCGAAATAGAAATAGCTCCCACTGAAGCCTGGGTAACCAGATTAACCACCTTGGCCATATATGGTGAGAACTCATCTGGCATGACATTGTATATGAGCTCATTCATGTATTCATTAATGGAAGGAATGTAACCTGCTATCCATACCAGAAGCATCATAACTGGAATAGATGACATAATCATAAAGTATGCTGTCTGTGCAGCATATGCACCTATATTATCCCTTCCACATTTGTCTAAATATGTCTTTCCATAACCTAAAAATGTCCACATAAGCATTTCTCCTCAAGACTTGATTTTATCAGAATTGAGACAATAAAAAAAGACCGTGCAAGCACGGTCTTTAATCTTTTAACATCTAACCCAGAGTGCCGGGCCTATCAATTGACTCCTAGCTCCAGCTAGGTGGATCGCCGCAACTAAT
>JAILNO010000108.1 GCA_024691465.1 Pseudobutyrivibrio sp.
AACCTGTGCTCCGTTCTTCTTAACAGTCTCGATGATTTTCTTGGCAGATGAATCTACTAACTCATGATCATAAGCCTTGAGTGTGATTCTCATAACTTGATTTGCCATAAAAAAAGTCTCCTCCTTTTTCGTTTTTCTAAAATCTGAAAAATCGAACAAGTGGCGACTGTACACTTACCCGTGTGTTTCATGCTTCAAAACTCAAAGTTCGAACCAAGTTCTCACACGTCGTCTCCGCAAAAGCGGACGGTTTTCTGTTGTACAGTGACTTGTCGTCAGTTTCCTAACTTGACATTCGCTCCACGGAAAACCAACTTAGCAGGCTAAGTTGCAACCTCACGCTTCATAGCTATCATGTCACAGCAAGTAATAATATACACGAGAAATATGTGATTGGCAACAAAAAGAATAAAAATATTGTATTTTTTCAAGAACAATCCATAACTATACTAAATATAGTGGTTTTAGATTGCTTTTTAGACTATTAATCATTGAACATTAATAATTTTTATTTATAATAGTCAAGGCAAGTCAATTTAATTGCTTGTCTAAAAATGACCATTCACTTATTAATTATCTAAAGTAAAGCTTCCTTATAATAATTTATTTTAATAAAATCTTCAATTATAAGTTTTACTTTTTTAATAGTGATTCATCTATAAATATAATGAAAGGATTGTTGCAATACATATTTGCGACATTAGGAATTAATATGCAGGTAGCAAATAATTGGAAAGATTACGAAATAATCGACTGCTCATCCGGTGAGAAATTAGAGCGTTGGGGCGATTATATTCTACTTCGTCCAGATCCTCAGGTAATCTGGAATACTAAAAAAGCATCTTCTTATTATAAGAAGCTAAACGCCCACTATCATCGTTCTAATAAAGGCGGAGGCGAATGGGAATTTTTTGATTTACCAGAGCAATGGACAATCAGCTACCCAATATGTAATCACAACCTAACCTTTAACTTGAAACCTTTTGCTTTTAAACATACCGGATTGTTTCCTGAGCAGGCAGTTAACTGGGATTGGTTTTCTTCTATTATTAATAAAGAAGTAACTGAGCAGAAACGTCCAGTTAAAGTTCTTAATCTTTTTGCGTACACTGGTGGTGCTACTCTTGCTGCGGCAGCAGCTGGAGCACAAGTAACACATGTTGATGCATCAAAAGGTATGGTTCAATGGGCAAAGGAAAATGCAGCCTCATCCGGCCTGGCCGATGCACCTATAAGATGGTTGGTAGACGATTGCAGAAAATTCGTTGAACGTGAGATTCGTAGAGGCAATAAATATGATGGAATTATAATGGACCCTCCATCTTATGGAAGGGGTTCCAAAAATGAAATCTGGAAAATAGAAGATGATATTTTTCCATTCATTCAATTATGCCAACAAATATTATCCGAGGATGCACTTTTCTTCTTAGTTAATTCCTACACCACTGGTCTTCAACCAGCTGTTCTTAACTATATGATTAGCACAGCTCTTCTAAAAAAACATCCTGGTACTGTTACTGCCGATGAAATTGGTCTTCCTGTAACAGAATCAAAACTTGTACTTCCATGTGGTGCAAGTGGTAGATGGACTAAAGCTTAATCTCAATTTGCTTAATTTTTAAAACCGCATTAACATAGAGTTACTTCTTTATAATAAGAAGTAACTCTATAAATATTTTAAATAAAAGGACATTATTATGACTAATACTATGATTAATCCACTAGGTACAGAACCAGTTGGAAAACTACTTAGAAAATTTGCTATCCCAAGTATAATCGCAATGCTTGTTGGTTCACTTTACAATATGGTGGATCAGCTCTTCATCGGAAACTTTGTTGGTCCACTTGGAAATGGTGCAACAAATATTCAGTTTCCTCTTTCTATACTAAATGTATCTATAGCCTTGCTATGTGGTATAGGTGCTGCTTCAACATTTAACCTTGCAATGGGTAGAGGAGAAACAAAAAAAGCTGGCTACTATATCGGTAATGCAACTACTGTTATGATATTTGGAGGTCTTTTACTTGCAATCATAACTGAACTTTTTCTCGAGCCAATTTTAATAGCTTGTGGTGCTACTGAAAATATTTTGCCCTACGCTGTTGAATATTCCAGAATTTGTGCCCTTGGTTACCCATTATTTATCTTATCAGCAGGCGGTAGCCACATCGTAAGAGCCGATGGCAGTCCTAACATGACCATGGCAATTAATGTAGTAGGTGCTGTTGTTAACACTATACTCGATTTCTTGTTTGTGGCCGTATTCGGATGGGGCATGAAAGGTGCCGCAATCGCCACTATAATCGGGCAATATATTGCAGGTATAATGGTTCTAGTTTATCTTACTAAGTTTAAAACCGTAAAACTTACAAAGGAACATTTTATTCCAGACTTACATGTCATTGCTTCAATTGCTTCACTAGGTACTGCCCCTTTTATCAATCAGATTGCAATGATGATTGTCCAAATCGTTATGAACCATGTTATGGGATATTATGGAGCCATGTCTATCTACGGCTCTGATATACCTATAACCTGTGCCGGCATTATTTCAAAAGTAAATGGTATATGTCTATCATTTATCATTGGTATTTCTCAAGGTTTACAACCTATTGTAAGTTTTAACTATGGTGCAAAGAACTATAAGCGTGTTAAAGATGCATATCACCTTGCTATAAAAATAGCCGCTGGAATAGCAATTGTAAGTTGGGCTTGTTTCCAACTGTTCCCACGCCAGATTGTTTCAATCTTTGGATCAGGAACAGATTTATACTTCGACTTCTGCGAAAGCTACTTCAGAATTTTCCTATTAGGATTATTTACAGTTTTCCTTCAGCCAATATCGTCAAACTTTTTTACATCAATAGGTAAACCTTACAAGGGAATATTTATGTCCCTCACAAGACAGGTATTGTTCCTAACACCACTTATTCTAATATTACCACTATTTTTCGGATTAGACGGTGTCCTCTATTCAGGACCAATAGCAGACGCTCTTTCATTTATCATATGTCTCATTCTTGTTCGACGAGAATTTGCTCGACCAGAATTTAAAGAAAACTAAGTATCTATAAAGCAAATATTCCCTGGCTAATTGCCAGGGAATATTTTTATTTATAATCTAATTTTCTTATTCACATACCACCTTATTTCTAACCGCTTCCTTAGCCGTATACAGGTTATCGTCGGCACGATTAAGATTTTCATCAATACTTTGGGTTGGATCCATATTCGTTAATCCAAAACTCATTGTTATTTGACGATCTGTATCTGGCACGTAAATGGTACGAACGTCCTCAAGTATCATTTCAAGTTCTCGCTTTGCAATGTCGAGTTCACGGTTTTCAAATATAAGCAAAAATTCTTCACCACCCCAACGGGCTGCAAAACCTTTGCCTCGCATACCTGTTTTTAACTTTTCTGAAACTGCCTTTAATACTATATCCCCCATTTCATGACCATAGGTATCATTAACTTTTTTGAAGAAATCTATATCACCAATACATAGACAGTATTTCAAACCTGTCTCTACTGCTTTGATGCGAATATCCTCAAGCTTCTTATCTGCAGAACGACGATTATTCAATCCTGTAAGAGCATCATATTCTACCAATGTTTTGATTGACCTTGCCATACGTCGTCCATCATTAGCAAGATGCTTTATTTCATCGTCTTCCTTTAAAAGTTCTCTAGGTATATCGTTGTCGAATTCTCCATTGGCCAATGCTTCCATGTAACGATCCATTTTATAAATTCTATCGCCTAAACGTTTATTAAAGGAAACCATAATTACACCAAAGAAAATTGCCACCAGTATACAGATTGCAATGATAGGAATTATATATTGGATTGCTTCTTTTTGTACGTCTTCTCCGGAACGACATACAGCTATCATACCTATTATTGAACCATCGTCTCCATAGATTGGTTCATAATATGCGAAACTTTGTTGGTTATAAACCATTACATTGTCATAAAATGCACTCTCACCATTTTCAAGGACATCGTTTTTAACTATAGTTGCCGCCTTAGTACCCATGGCGATGTTTCCATCCTGATCTACCAATGTTGTAAGTATTCTAGTATCATCAATAAAAATCGAAACATCGATATTAAGCATTTTTGACATCTCACCTATTAGTGTGTTTTCTCCATTAAGCTTTTGTTCACCCTTATAGATTTCTATTTCATCTTCTGTTTCTCCATTGATTACACTATATTCACCAACATAAAATTCATCGAATACAAAACCTATAAGTTTTGCATCATTTGTCAGCTCCTTTTCTATTTGATCTGTAATTGATGCTCTGACAATGCTTACACTTGTAGCCACAATTAATACTGTCATTAGTATAAGTGGTATTAATGTCATTTTAAGCATCTGACTTTTTAAACTATTCTTTAAGATTTTTTTCGCCATTAAGTATGCTCCTTAGTCTACATAAAGCCCCAAACTTCTCTCAATATAAAAACTATAACCCAAATTTACATTTTGCCAATAATATTCTATACCAAATATTTGCATTATTTATGACTATAACGTGAACAAATCCCAAAATGAAAAAAGCAGATGCCCGTTGCATCTGCTTTTTTCTTTGAAGGATTAAGTTAAGAAAAAGAAAGTTATTTATTTCTGCGTGCCTTTACTAATGCAAAGACTGACTGAAGTATTATGAATATACAAAGGAGAGCTGCTGTTGCAATATTAGCCCAGCTTGAAAGAAGCTTTCCATTTGTATTTACCAGCACTGTTATTGTACCGTTAATAAGAACACCGAATAGAGAACCTATTACATTACCAACGCCACCGGTAAGAAGTGTTCCGCCTATAACGGCTGATGCTATGGCATCCATTTCAAGACCAAGAGCCTGATTTACTGATCCTGACATTGTATTTAAGCAGTAAAGGATACCACCAATTGAACAAAGGAATGATGAAAGAATGTGTGAAAGCATTCTAGTCTTTTTAACATTAAGACCCATCATTGTAGCTGAAGTCTGATTTCCACCAACAGCGTATAAATTTCTTCCAAACTTTGTATACTTAAGCATCAAGAAAATTATAATAAGTACTACAATTGCAATAACAACTGTTGGTCGCATGTAAGGAACAACCACCTTACCATGCTTATTAACCTTTCCTAAAAACTCTGGAAGATTAATCTTTGCATTAGCCCATGAATAAAACAATGGGTTATCAGCCTCTGTGATTGAAATCTGTCCCGAGCAGATTACTGCTGTCATACCACGTCCAAAGAACATACCTGCCATGGTTACAATGAATGGCTGAATCTCAAGATATCCAACCAAAAATCCCTGAACAGCTCCAAATACAAGTCCTATTACAAGTACCAGTATAACCATAGGAACTGCACCCATGTGCCATTCTGTCATACCATATACAAGCAACATACAGTCCATAGCAATTACTGAACCTACTGAAATATCAATTCCACCAGTAAGCATTACACAAGTCATACCGCAGGTTACGCAGATTAATCCTGCGTTGTTGATTAACACATTTAAAAATGTTTGAAGATTACCAAATCCCTTATCCTGGTATATGATGCAGCCCATTGCATACATAAATACAAAGAGACAAATTGTTATGATAATTAATACAGTGTTCGAATCTAATTTTTTCTTGCTTCTCATTATGCTGCCTCCTTTACATGTGCCTTCTGAGCTTTTCTTGCTGCCATATAGGCTTTAAATGCAGGAGCCTGCACTACAACTATTATAATAACGATAACCGCTTTGAACACTGGTGCCTTATCAGTTGATACACCCATTGCAAGAAGTGTTGTGGTAATAGCCTGAATTGTATAGGCACCAATAATGGAACCTGCCAGATTAAATTTACCACCACCAAGCGAATTACCACCAAGTGCAACTGCTAAGATTGCATCAAGTTCATAGTTAAGACCAATATTGTTTGAATCAGCAGAATAGATTCTTGATGATGCAACTATACCTGCAATACCTGCACATATGCCGCAAACTACATAGCAGATAAAACATATTACATCTGAATTAATACCAGAAATTCTTGCTGCTCTACTGTTAATACCTACAGATTGAATATAAAGACCTAAAGCTGTCTTTCTAAGTAAGATTGCTACAATAATTATTACTGCTGCAGCCACAAAAACCGGTGTAGGAATCGGACATCCAGGAATAAAGTTTCCAAGATATTTATAAGATTCATATCTAATATATGTAATCTGATTGTTGCATAATAACAATCCAATTGCTCTTGCTGCAGTAAACAAAATCAAGGTTGCAACCATAGGCTGTATCTTTAACTTTGATACCAATGCACCATTAAATGCACCGCAAACACCGCCCATGAATACACCAAATAACATACCTACAATCATAGGAACTGCTAATTCAGATACTGAATTGTTTCCATATCCCGCAAGTAACATACAGCAGCTACATGCTGAAAGTGACATTACTGAACCAACAGAGATATCAGTTCCTGCCGAAACAGCTACAACTAATGTCTGACCTACAGCTAATATTGCGATTTCTGAACCTCTGTTTAGAATATCAACAAGACGACCATATAAAACACCATTATTAATACTTATTGAAAAGAATGATGGTGATTTTATTAAATTGATTAACAGTACCAATATCATACAGAAAATTGGTAAGAAAAGGGGTTGCTTTGTAAGCTTTTTAAAGTTTTCCATTATTCTGCACCTCCTGCAATGGCTGCCATGACTGATTCCTGTGTCATGTCTCCAGATATCTCCCCTACCTGGGCACCATCACGCATTACGTACATTCTTGTACATGTACGAAGCATCTCTTCAATTTCTGATGAGATGAATACTATACTCATTCCTTCTTCCTCAGCAAACTTTAATGCCAATTTTTGGAATTCAGTCTTAGTACCTATATCAATACCTCTGGTTGGTTCATCCAGAATAAGGAAATCTGGATGTGTGCATAACCATCTGGCAAGGATTACTTTTTGTTGATTACCACCTGATAATTGATTTATTGGTGTTTCTCTTGAGGCTGTTTTTATTTGAAGCATATCAATAAACTTATCAGCCAATTCGTTTTGCTTTGATACTGGAATTTTCTTGAATAAACCATTTCTAGCCTGAAGGGCAAGAATTATATTCTCCCTAACAGAAAGATCTCCAATACATCCATCTGCTTTTCTATCATCTGGTAAATATCCCATACCAGCTTTAATTGCGTCTAATGGCTCTTTCACATTAAGTGTCTTCCCTTTAACTGTTAATGTTCCTGTCTGAGCCTTATCAGCACCATAAATGCATCGAACCATCTCAGATCTACCTGATCCAAGAAGTCCTGTAACGCCAACAACTTCGCCTTTTTTGATTTCAAAATCAAATGGCTTAATTGTTCCTTTGTGACTAAGTCCTTTAGCAGAAACAACTACCTCATCTGATGTATTGGTAGCCCCCTCCTTTTTGATAGATGCCAAATCATCAAAATCCTTACCAAGCATTGCCGCTACAAGTTTGACGCGAGGCATTTCTTCCACTGAATATTCTCCAGCGAATTCTCCATTTCTTAAAACTGTAATTGTGTCACATACTGCGTATACCTGCTCTAAGAAATGAGTTACAAATATTATTCCTACTCCCTTAGACTTTAACTCTCTCATAACCTTAAAAAGTTTTTCAACTTCGTTATCATCGAGAGATGATGTTGGTTCATCTAAAATAAGAACTTTACAATCCATATCTACAGCTCTTGCAATTGCTATCATCTGCTGAATCGCAAGGGAATAATTTTCAAGGGCAAGTGTTACATCAACATTGATTTCAAGCCCATCCATTATTTCCTTGGCTCTTTTATTCATTGTTCGCCAATCGATGGTTCCAATTTTTGTTTTGGGCTCACGACCTATAAACAAATTTTCAGCAACAGTTAAATTAGGACAAAGATTAACTTCCTGATAAACTGTAGCAATGCCTTTTTCCTGGGCCTCCAAAGTTGAGTGGTTAACTACAGGGCCATCAATTCCAGCTACACGTATTTCACCAGCATCAAGAGAATAAACACCAGTAAGGACTTTAATCAACGTAGATTTTCCAGCACCATTTTCTCCCATAAGTGCATGTATTTCACCTTTTCTAAGAGTGAACTGTGCATGATCAAGAGCTTTAACTCCAGGAAAGGATTTGGATATATCTCGCATGGTAATTAACAAATTTTCATCCATAATAATTCTTCCTCGCTTTGTTAAATTGAAAATATTCAGCACATACTTACCTATGTGGTTCTTGCAAAAATATTAATAAGCCTCTAAATTTTCTAATATATTTGCTCTGAATATTTTCAAAATAGGGAAGGCACTGGGCCTTCCCCAAATAATAAACAATTCATATTTAGTTTCAGGACATCTGGTCCCGAAATATTTTAGTATGATGCCTGTGAAGCTGCATCTGTTACTACAACTAAATCCTCTGTAACTTCTTCACCAGCATTGTTTGTGTATGTGATGCTTGAAAGAATATCTTCTGCTACATACCATGGCTCTGTCATGAATGTCTGCTTAGCAACTGTCTCGCCTGCCTCAAGCTGCTGAACGATTGCTGCACAATACTCACCCTGAAGTGGGTAGCACATGAAGTCTGCGTTGATGTCGCCTGACTGAACATACTCAAGACCAGCCTTGCAAGCATCGAATGAGATAAGGATTACGTCCTTGTCAACACCATAAGAAACACCAGCTGCTGTCATGGCATCCATAGCACCGAATGCTTCGTTATCATTCTGGCAAACTACTACGTTGAACTTACCTGCATAAGACTTGCAGTAAGACTCCATAACCTGCTGACCACCATCCTGTGTGAAGTCACCATCCTGTGAATCAAGGATTGTCCAACCTTCAGCATCAGCAATCTTCTTAAATCCATCTGTACGTCCAATCTGAGCAGATGAACCATTAGATCCTTCAATTACTAGTACGTTGAGTTCCTCGATACCCTTAGCTGCTGCATAATCCTTTAACCATGTACCAGCTGCAAGGCCCTCGTTCATGAACTCTGAACCTACCCATGAAACATACTTATCAGAATCATCAATTGTTCTATCGATTACGATTACAGGAATACCAGCATCCTCGCACTCTGTAAGAACTGTGTCCCAACCTGTTGAAACGATAGGATCGATTACGATGTAATCAACGTCGTTCTGGATGAACTGTCTAACTGCCTCAATCTGAGTAGCTGAGTCGTTATCACAATCAACGAACTGAAGATCATATCCGTTAGCCTCTGAGAAAGCTTCCTGAACGGAATTGGTAGAAGCTGTACGCCAATCAGACTCATGTCCAACCTGTGCGAAACCAACTGTAATTAAATCTCCACTTGCTGCAGCGTCATCGCTACTAGCTTCCTCTGTTGTCTCTGTAGCTGTATCAGCTGGAGCGTCTGTTGAAGCAGCCTCCTCTGAGCTACCACATGCAACCATTGATGCAGCCATAAGGCTTACGAGCATTCCTGCTACTAATCTTTTTTTCATAAGGTTCTCCTTCCTTCTCCTACCCAAGGACCCCTATATCCTTGGCTCTTTTGTTTTCTATATTTAATCTATCATTATGATTTTTTTACAACAATGAAATGACCTCCAAAAAATTCCTTTCTAAAATCTCGATAGTACCAATTTTTAAATATTGATATTTTTCCATACCAATTTAAATTCATTTCCCATACCTTCGTTTTAAAAGTGAAAAATTTTAATAAAAACTGTGATTATTTTATGATTGGTATGTTTTCAAATTAGATAATTTTCATACCAATTATGACAGCACTATGGTAGAATTTAGTATAGAAACGTGGAAACTCTTTAGATTATAGGTGTAAATTTATGATTCCTAAGTACATAATTTTAAAAGAAGAACTTAACAAAGAAATACTATCTAATAAATATCCCCTTGGCTCTAAGCTGCCTACTGAGATGGAACTATCCAAGCTATATAATCTCAGTCGCTCCACTGTACGACAGGCTCTTGAGCTACTTGAGTCCCAGGGCATTATTGAAAAGAAGTGGGGAAGTGGCAATATAGTCATTGCCAAGAGTGACAATTCTAAGGCTGACACAGTGATGGTGCTTCTGCCTGAGGATAAAAGTAACTATTATTCTACACTTCTATCAGATATCAGCGCCTATCTACTTAAGAATGGTCTCACTGTAGAATTCCATACTACAGGCAATGCGTATCAGGCTGAGAGGGACCATCTTTCTGTCCTACTTAAGGATATGTATGCAGGTGTAATTATTATGATGGCCCACTCTTCCATGCCGTCACCTAATACTGATATAATCCAGCAATTACTTAAGAGGCAGGTACCTATAGTATTCTTAGACAAAGCCCCCGACGCGCTCTATAATCCTTTAGTAGTAGCAGCAGATTACTATGATAAGGGATACAAAGAGGCGCGCACGCTTATCAATCAGGGACACAAGAAGATAGGTGGTATCTTCCTACAGGATTCATATAGATCCCGCCAATGTTTCTTAGGCTTCATGGATGCCATAAGGGATGCCTCCCTTCCTATGCAAGACAATTGCTTCCTATGGATCAACCAACAGGATTCCGTGGGTATCAATCAGCGCTCCTCAGCAAGCCTCAATCGCTTCCTGAAGGGAGCCTACAATATATGCTCTGCCATATACTCAGATGACGATACCCTTCCTATGGACGGGACCTTCCCTGTATTTACCTCCTCCCTTGTGGAGGCCAGATCTCTTGGCAAGGAATGTGCCCTCACCCTTATAGATACATTAAAAAATGGCAACGGAAGTTCCGTTACCATCTCTTATAAAGCTATTTAATATTTCCTATTCTCCAGGAGCTCCTGACTAATATCATCTCTTGTGAAATAGTTCTCATCCACATATGTAATCTTAGGTACTGTCTTTCCTTTGCTGAGCATGTTCACTATATTGTATAGATATGGCCCCTGCAAAGGATTGCACTCTACCACTATATTAATCTGACCATTTCGGCACAGCTCTAATGAATTCTTAGTTCCGTCGAAGGATACCACTGCAATAGAGCTTCCCACACCGTAACTGATGCCAGCTTCATTAAAAGCTGCTATGGCACCGAAGGCTTCCTCGTCATTCTCACAGTAGAGCACATCTATCTCACTACTATTAATCTCAGCTAATACATTCTCCATTATCTCTCTAGACTTAGCCTTAGTGAACTCACCACAGTCCTCAGCTATTATATTCCAATTGTCGTGAGCCTGTAGCCCATCCTCTAGAGCCTTAGAGCGTCCAAGCTGCGCAGATGAACCTATGGTTCCTTGTATATGAACTATATTGACAGGTGTGCCTGCCGCATCCTCATCAAAATACAAATCCTCCAGATATGCCACTGCTGTCTCCCCCTCCGACTTGAAGTCAGAGCCTACGAAGGCTGTGTACAGCGACTCATTAGATACCACTACATTCCTATCGCAGATTATAACTGGTATCCCTGCCTGCTTAGCTTCCAGGAGTACCGTATCCCAGCCTGTCTCCACAATAGGGCTTAAGATAATATAATCCACACCCTGCTGAATGAAAGTTCTTATATCTCTAATCTGATTATCCTGCTTGGATTGACCGTCCTTATATATGAGCTTGTAGCCCCTCTCCTCTGTAAAAGATTCTCTCACCGAATCTGTAAGAGCCACTCTCCAGGCTGACTCTGCTCCTGGCTGAGAGAAACCTACTACTATGAGGTTATCAGAGTCTTCCTCCTGCTCTACCTGAGGAGTCGAGTCCACAGTAGCACAGGCAATAATAGCTCCCATCACCACAAGTATTAAGAAAATACTAGCTATCCTCTTAAAACTAAACATTAATTATCCCCTTCTCATCCTGCTTCTGCTTAGGAATCACCGCTGTAATAGTTGTTCCCACACCCTCTGTACTAGATATGGTAAGTCCATAATCCTCTCCGAAGAATAACTGAATCCTCTCATGGACAGTACGAAGACCGAAGCCTATCTTCTCACCATTAACGATGGCAGTCCTCATCTCCTTAAGTCTGTCATCACTCATACCAGCACCGTTGTCTCTAACTGTCAATTCTATCTTATCTCCTATATCAACAGCCTCTACCTTGATAACTCCCTTCTCTCTCTGGAGCTTAATACCGTGATAGATACTATTCTCAACCAGTGGCTGAAGCGTAAGCTTAGGTATAGAGTATGGATATAGACTCTCTGGAATATGCACCTCATAATCCATTCTATCCTGATATCTGGTCTTCTGAATGGCTAGGTAGCTAAGCACATGTTTCTCCTCCTCCTGAAGAGAGATAATGTCCTTACCCCTACTCAGGCAGAACCTGAAGAAATTAGATAAGTCGCTGACCATATTTATGCTCTCGGATTTCTTATCTGCCTCTATGAGCCAGATGATAGTATCCAGAGTGTTATATAGGAAATGCGGATTAATTTGGGCCTGAAGTAACTCCAGCTCTGCGTGTCTTTTGCGCCGCTCAGCTCTCTTATTCTCCTGAATCAGGGAATTGAGCTTGCCCACCATCTCCTCGAATCCATCAGATAGCACCTGTATCTCCACTTGATTGGCCTCAACTGGTTCCTTGGGATCGAAGTCACCCATGGTAATATCTTCCACTCGTCCGGTGAGCTTAGTAAGAGGAGCCGTAATGGCCTCTGTAATCCTAGATACGTATGCAATGATAAAAATAATGACTACCGCTACTAGAGCGATTATACCTATAATTATGTACTCAATCTGCTTAGTAATCTCAGCCTGAAGCTCATTTAAATGAACGGACTCATAATATAAGTAATCATACATGTAGGTCTGAATCAGTTCCGTAAGAATATAGATATTATTCTCTAACTGAGTCATGCCCTCTTCATAGGTCTCAGCATCATCTATCTCTTCCATGCGCAGTTCCAAAGTGACGCACAGATCGCGAACAGACTCAATGGCGTCGATACTGTCCTTCTCACCAGTCTGGTCGAGCAGATTCTCAGCCAGCTCTCTGGCACTTGCCACCTCGCTGGTAGGCTTGCCATCTGCATAAGCACTATCAGACACATAGTAAAACATCTTAAGATCTACATCATCTTTGAAATCCTGGTTGAAGGCTGATGCTAAGGTAACATTCTGAAGCATGGTCTTATACCTCAGAGAATACCAACATAAGATACCTATGAGTATGGCAATAACTACACTCATAGGTACTAGAATAACCGTTATAAGTCTCTTGAGCATGGAGCTCATGCTAGACTTCTGTTTCCTGGAAAGATTCACATGCCTCATGCTCCCTGCCCCTTTGTCCTGAACTCTTTAGGAGTGAGTCCGTAAGTCTTCTTGAATATATAACTAAAGTAATGAGGATCCTTATATCCCACCTGCTCGGCGATTACCTGGGACTTCTCATTAGTATTGATCAGCATATCTTTGGCATGCTCCATCCTCTTAGAGGTCATATACTCCACAAAGGTAGTATTATTCTCTCTAGAGAACATAGCTGATAGATAGCTTGGAGAGATATCCACCTCCTTGGCTACCTCATTAAGGCTCAATCCACAATCACCGTAATGTTCATCCACATATTTGATTGCAAGAGAAAGCTGGGACTTGGTATGCTTGCCCACTTCGTTTTTACGTTTCGAAATAGCTGTCTTAAACATGGAGGTAACCATGCTAATAACAGTATCGCAGTCAGCCTGCTCTAAGGTCTGCCTGATATTACTGTCAAAGGTCTTATCTGGATCTGTTCCTATACTCTTGAGGTAATCGCACACTGACATGTACATAGTCATGGCGAAATACTTACAGAACAGATTAGACTTAAGGGCATTCCTGGTCTGACAGTTGACCATATTATCAAGGAATCCCTCTATCTCTGACTCCTCTGCATTCTCTAGGAATAGTCTCACAAGCCTCTGATCTATGGAGCTTGCGCTGTCCTCCCCTGCATCCTGTAGTGCTTCTATATCAGCATCGGTAAAGATATGAGCCTTAGGATTCATGTACCTGCAGCTCAATCTCTTGTTAGCTAGCTGACATGCCTTAGCAAACTCAGACAGTCGACTAATAGGCCCACTCTCAGCCAGATACCAATGTATCTCCTCATCATAGACCATGCAGCGTCGCTCTATATTAGCTATTAAATTATCGGTGTGGATATTAATGGTGGTCTCGTCACCTTTTACAATAATGGCATAGGTATCCATACTGAAATGGAAAAGTAGATACTCAGGACAACACTTGATGTATTGCATGAGCTGCTCAGATAATCTAGCCATGTATTTAGAATAAACAGGCGCAGTAGTAGCCCCTGTCATAGGCGAGAAGTCCAGTAGCACCAGATTGTAGTGTGTAGTATCCAATGATATATCAAGCTCCTCGGACTTCTCATAGATATCCGATACACTTAATGTTCCACTGACTAATTGATTGTAAAAGCGAACTCTGGCGAACTGCTCATATTCCTGACTCTCGGCTGTGAATTGCTCTAGATATTGATCTCTCTCATTCTCCTTATCCAGCTTGCCCTTAGCATCGGACATAACCTCACCAAGCTTGTCCTTAGTGATAGGCTTAAGCAGATAATTATCCACTCCTATGCTAATGGCCTCCTGGGCATAAGAAAAATCATCAAAGCCACTGATGATGATAATTCTGGTATTAGGCAACTCCTTCTTAATCATCTTAGAAAGAGAGATGCCATCCATAAATGGCATCCTAATATCTGTAATCAAAACATCTGGCTTAGTCTGTCTAATAAGTGGCAATGCAACCTCCCCATCGGCCGCATCACCTACGTAGGAAAAGCCATACTGTTCCCATGGAAAGCTGGCCTTCAACCCGTCTCGAATGACAATCTCATCCTCAACTAAAAAAACACTATACATTATTCCCCATCACCCTCTAATACTAACTGTTCTTACCTTCTAAATACCTGGATATAACATCATATAAGGCATCCGCTGTAGCCTGCACTCCCATCAGTGAACTGTTAACACAGAAATCATAGCCTCTGCTGTCACCCCACTTCATATCGGAATAGTAATTGTGATAAGCCTTACGCTTCTTATCATGACGATACATCTTAGCCTTAGCTTCTAGCTTGTTAAGCTTATATAATCTGCAGATACGCTCAGTCTTGACATCCTCGTCACCCCTGACGAAGATTGATACCAATGCTGGATTACCCCTTAAGACATTCTCTGAGCATCTGCCCACTACTACGAAACTCTCTCCGCTGGCAGCCTTGTCTCTAATGAAATCGAACTGAAGCTGCGCAATGGAATCCTGAACACTAGATGAATGGCCCCTGACAGTTCTGGTCAGACCGCGTCTCTTCATCTCCTCATGCTTATACAAATGCTCTGGATCTATACCATTCTTCTCAGCCATCTGATCTAACATATTGCGATCGTAGAGTGGTATATCGAACCTCTCTGCTAATATAGTGGCGATCTCATGGCCGCCACTGCCATATTCTCTACCTACTGAAATAATAAACTGCCCCATAAGTCTCCTCCCATCAGTAATGCTTCTAATATAATTCTATCTGATTAACACAAATAAGTCGAGCAAGGCACTCTATAAATATCTGAAGAAAATACTAATCATCGATACAAATAATACGATGATTGTACCTGGTACAAGCTCCTTGCAATATGTACCCCAACTAATAGGATAACCAGCCTTACCTGCTGTGGAGATACCTACTACATTAGCACTGGCACCGATAGGTGTCATGCTGCCTCCGATATCAGTTCCGATGGCAAGTGTCCATGCCATAGTAGAAAGGTCCACTCCTGTAGTGGCAGCAAGTGTACGAATAACTGGAATCATAGTAGCTGAGAAAGGAATGTTATCAATAAATGCTGACGCAATAGCACTTACCCAAAGGATAATTGCAACCATGAGATGTGCGTTACCTCCAGATACCTTAGCTATGAACTCAGCTATAACTACAAGTACTCCTGTCTCCTCTAGACCGCCTACCACAATAAACAGTCCTATGAAGAATAGCAAAGTGAAATAATCCACTCTCTTAAGAAGCTTAAGAGCCTTCCTGCCTGATGTGGCAAGTGTGATAATAGCAATAAAAGTGCCAATGAATGCCACAGTAAGTCCTGTCATGGAATGGGTCACAAGCAATACAATTGCTATCATAAATATCACTGTGGATGTGATGAATTCCTTCATATTGTCAATCCTGATCTCCATATCGATGGTAGATGGGTCCACCCTATCACCAGGATCCTGGAGACGATTGCGCATAGTGAAATAGAAATAAACAATAATGATAACAAGAGAAACTAATCCTATAGCTCCTGTATTGATTACAAAATCTGCAAATGAATAGCCAAGAGATGTACCAATAATAATATTAGGTGGATCGCCGCACATAGTAGCACTACCGCCTAGGTTGGCACAGAATATCTCTGCCATAATCACTGGTATAGGATTGAACTTAAGAGTCCTGGCCAGTCTGATAGTGACTGCTGCAAGGAACAATATAACTGTAATGGAATCAATGAACATAGCAAGCACTGATGACAGAATCATAAAAGCTACGAAGATTCTAACTGGCTCGAAATGAGCAAGCTTAGCAATCTTAAGACACAGCCAATCGAAGAAGCCTGCCTCAGCCATACCCTCTACCATAACCATCATTCCCCATAGGAATATAATAGTGGCCCAGTTCACTCCAGAGGTCTGCTCAGCAGATTCACCAGCCGCATACCAAAAACTCGTCTTAAAAATCCCTCTAACTGCAAGAGTATTAAGAAATGCTTCCATACTATGTAATCCCACGCCGAACACGAAGATACTAGTTAAAGCACCACAACCTAAAGTAATGAGATGCTTAGGATATCTATCCATTACTATAAGCACAAACATAGCCACAAATATGACTACTGCAAGAATTTCAGCTAACATAATTAGCTCCCTCCAAATTATAAGATTTCGTCTCTATTGTATAATATGGATTGGATTTTGTTAATTAAAATTATTTCCATCCTTTCACAGATAACACTTCGAAACCTTCGGCCTTACCCTTGAGCTTAATAGTAGCTCCCAAGGATTCACACTCAATATAATCTGCTAGTGCGTCCGCTACCACACGGCTAATATACAACTGGCCTGCTGGTGCATTAGCCTCTAATCTGGCAGCAGTGTTAACGGTATCTCCTATGGCTGTATAATCCATTCGATCTGGGGCTCCTATATTACCCACTACTGCCGGTCCATAATTAACTCCCACTCCCACATGAAGAGGGACCCCCAGTCGCTCCTGCAATTCCTTGGATATCTCCTCGGCTCCTTCTATAATATCCCAGGCACACTTCACAGCGTTTAGCATAGGATTGTCCATAGGAAGTGGGGCACCCCAGAAGGCCATGGTGCAATCTCCCACGAACTTGTCCAAGGTACCATGATTCCTGTGTACGCACTCACTGGTCATCCCCAGATACTCATCTAATATGGATACTATGGTCTCAGGGTCCATATGCTCCGACATGGTGGTGAATCCCCTGATATCTACGAATAACACTGCTATATCGCAGGACTTACCGCTCAGTCCCAGGGCATCCGTTCCTTCCTTAAGAAGCTCCGATACAATGGAAGAATCCACGTATCTTTTGAAGGTATTAGTGATTTCTCGCTTCTCCTCCCTGGATCTAAGATATTCCCATACAATCTCCAGTATGTAGGATATAAGCACTCCCAATATCAACCATAGAGGATGGCACACTATTCCATTGCTATATAGAATCACAGCATATATAACTGTGCCTGCCAGTAGAACTATTGCTGCAAATGATGAAGGCATCAGCTTAAGCTTAATGAACAGTATCAGGGCGAGAAAAGTAACTAGGAATAGAATTACTAGCTGAATCCAATCTTGCATCTCTTTCTTATAGTTCTCGGCCAGAATCTGCTCCACCACGTTGGCTTGATATTCCACACCGTACATATTCTTAGAGCGGCTAATAGGTGTAATTACATTATCAGATAGCCCTGCTGCATAAGGTCCTATGAATACTATCTTATCAGCGAAATATGATGGGTCTATATTCCCCTCTATCAAATCATATATAGATACCCCGTCATAGAAATCTCCAGGAGCACCAGTGTATGCCACGAAGAATCTGCCTAGAGAATCAGTCTGAGGATAGTTCACTTCCTTGCCTTCCTTGGCTAAATAACAGGCCGCAGTAACAGCAGCCATGGAATATACTCTCTCACCATCAGGATTGTCTATATAGAGTATGCTGTGCCTGAGCACTCCATCACTATCGTACATGGCATTTATATGCCCTATATTAGTAACAGCCTTGAGTGCATCATATGATTCCTCATAATCAAGAACTGCATAATCATTGATAATATATCTGCCATTATCATCGTATTCTCTGGTGGTACCAAATGCAGCCGAAGCCCCAGTTACTACGCAGTTCAGTTTAGACGCTGCATCAGCCAGTTCCTCATCAGAGCTATCTCCCCTCTCACCACTGTAGAGAGTATCTATGGCCACCACCGCTGGTTCACTTGACTCATCTGAAGCCAGCTGTCTAAGAGCACTGGCCATTATGCTCCTATCCCATGATTGAAATGGTCCATAGGCCTTAAGTGCTTTCTCATCTATGCCTACTACCACCACCTTGCCAGAGGTAAGTGCCTGTCTCTGATAGACAGCATCAGCCAGCCTGTTATCAAGCCAGCTGAATACGCCCAGTGCTGTTGCCAGAGTGATTGCTCCTGCAGTAACTGCTGCAATCAGTAATTTCTTAATTCGTCTTTTGGTAAAAATTTTCATAACCCCTCGTCCTTTTTCCAAGCACCACTGTCCTTAAACATCTGCAATATCTCGCCATCCAGCTTGCCTTCCTCCACCATACTATCAAGTATGCTAAAGGCCTTCTCCACAGGCATAGGTGGCTTATATGGTCTGTCCTCTGCAGTGAGGGCATCGTATACATCCAGTATAGTAAGAAGTCTCGTCTCCTTTGGTAAAGTATCCCCTTTCTCATGATTAGGATATCCACTGCCATCTAAGAACTCATGATGGCCGCTAGCCCAATCTGGCACCATCCTATAGTCTCCCTCGAAGTGCACTTGGGATAGCAATCTCCTGGTATGGACCACATGGCTTTGGATTATATCCCTCTCCTCCTTAGTCAGGGTACCCTTTTGAATAAGCATGGCATGCTCCTCGTCTTCATCCAGAAGAGGGACCTCACCTCCATTTATATCTGTAAGCTTAATCTGTGCCAGACGCCTTATCTCATCTAAGGTCTCATTAGGCAGGAATCCTGCTGTATTAGCCTTAAGGATGAATTCTTTGGCCTGATTAATCTCCTCTTGCTTACTATTAATAGTCTCAGTCATATCAGGGTTCTTAAGCATCTCTACCTGATTCATAAGAGTGGCAATATCTATCTTATGTAGCCAGGAATCCATGCGATTACCCAATCTATCTGGCTTATCCATAATCTCAAGGGGTATAACCAGCTTGCCCACATCATGTAGCCAGATGCTCATTATATATGGGTCTATCTCCTCTGGCTTAAATTTCCAATCATAATCCTGATCATTGAGCCACTTGATGAATCTCTCTCCATACCCTGCCATGTTCTTAGTGTGATTGGCATTATAGGGACTTCTGGTATCAATTGCTGTAGCCATGACTCCCACGAAGGAATGTAGTAAATCTGTCACCTGCTCTGTGAGTTTCTTGTTCCTCAGGCTTACTCCTGCAAGAGAATTGAGGGCATATATAGTCTCCTCAGCCTTCTTAGGAAAAGCTACGATGTGCCCCTCTTCATCCATGGCGTTTATGAGCTGCAGTACACCTATGACCTGCCCCCTGTCATCTTCCATAGGTAGCACCAGCATGGATTTGGTTCTGTAATCGTTCATTTCGTCGTATCTTTTGGTTCCTGAGAAATCCAAATCCTCGGCCTGATACACATCCTCAATATTGATACGGATATCCTCCAAGGCACACAGGGCGCACACATGATTCTTAGAGAGAGGAACAGGTGGCAGATTCATATTGCCCTGATTCTTTCCCATGAAAAAATTTTTGGACCTCGTAATTGCCGTGTGGAACTTAAGACAATCCTCTCTTACCACATAGATTGTCCCTCCATCGCAATTAACGAAGTCCATTGCTTCCGTTAATATATTCTCAAGAACTATATTGATATTCTTCTCTGTAGTGATTGCTATGGCAACCTGCATCAGGCGTTTCTTGGTCATTTCCTTCATAGGAACCTCACTCCCTGGTCAGCTCTATCACCTCTCCTACCCTAGCAAATCTCACTCTGTGATCCATAGCCTTCAGTCTAACTTCTTCCTTAGCTAGAAATTCATCATCATGACTCGGATTATAGTGGCTATATAGTATCATCTTGCCACCGCAGGCTCTCAGAATCTCAAGCCCTTTCTCCTTAGTGGAGTGACCATATCCCTTGCATTTCACGGCCTCCTCTAGGGTATACTGACCATCAAAAATCAGCATGTCGCAATCTCTGGAAAACTCTATTAACCTCTCATCAAATCCTGCCTCAGACTCATAATCGGTGGCATATACGATGCTTCCCTCCGGGCTGTCTATTCTATAGATTAGGCTTCCACCAGGATGATTAGATGCCATGGTAGAAAAAGTTACGCCACCACCCAGGTCCATACCATCATTAGGCTCTATGTCCTGCCAATGTATAGTGGCTGGATAATCATCTACAGCCAGTGGCCAAAATGGTGAAGAAAATGCTGTATTAACAGCCTCTCTAATACCGCTATAATTACCGTCTAGGCAGTTACCAACTATATGAATCTCACCATCTCTATCGCTAAGCCCCTTGAACTGAGGCAGTCCCAGTATGTGATCCATATGTAGATGAGACAAGAGTATGTATGTAGTTTTAGTCTTCTGATAGGATGCTGGCACTATTCCGCTTCCCGCATCCAGATAAATCTGCAGGTCCCCAATGTCTATCTTGTAACAAGAGGTCTGGCCTCCGAACATGTCGAAGGCCGCCCCTGCTATAGGCATGGAACCCCGCGTTCCATAGATTGTAGTTTTCATTAATTCTCCACTTATTGTTCTAATGTTATTGAAACTGTTACTGTTTCTTCTGCTGGATAGATCTGTATTATACCTGCTTCATAACTATAATCTGTTCCATCAGGGCTCACATTAATTACTAGGTTTGAAGTGTTAGCATCGTCTACATATGTATAGCCTAATATAATACTATCTCCTGTTGCAGTGAATTGAGTGCCGCTGGTAACTATATTGTCCTGATAGGTTACCGTTATAATACTAGATGGATAAGTAACTGTAACCGAATATGTAGTACCTGTATTCTCCAGTTCGAAGTTAGCTGATATACTACAGTTCTCTTCTATCATGGTAAATGTGTTGCTGGCACTGCTTGTATCAAATCCTGGTAGTGAATAATTACCTATATTCCATCCTGTGAATACACTACCTGTCTCAGCCCTGACTTCCACTGTGACGCTCTCCCCTGGGTATACCAGGTAACCTCCGTCATTGTATTCAGGGGTGGCTCCGCCTGCCGTTATATTAAATCCACCTGAACCATCTCCTGCCGAACTATACATAAGCCAAACAGGTTCTATTTCATAGAAGCCTCCCTCCACTGTCACATCTGACTCTGGCATAGTAAAGGTATTATTAACTATCTCGACTTCAGGTGATATGCTATAGGCTTCGAAGGCATATCCTCTATTGGCTGATTCTGTTAATGATATCACTGTACCTGCTGCCGCTTTAGTGGAGCTGGCTGTTACTGTTCCACCCTCTGTACTAACAATATTGATAGTATAGGTGGTGGTCTGATTATTATCACCCGATCCACTTGCAGGTTCTGTAGCAGGTTCTGTAGCAGGTTGAATCGCAGCCGGTGGAGCTGGCGCTGACGCCGCTGATGGCACTACCACAGGAGTTGGTGGAACAACTGGTGTCGTTACTTTCTGCTCCTCTTCCACTGGAACCACTGGCTCTGCCACCACTTCAGGCTCCTCTGCTAACTGATTCGCTTGTCCCGCTTTAGGTGTGGGCTCCTCTATCAGTTCCTCCTCATTTTCCTTATTAATGACTTCTGATTTCTTAGGCTTAAGTTCCTCTATTACTTCCTCTAATACTTTCTGATTCTCTTCAGATAGAACCATATCACCTGATAATATTTCCTTAACAATCGCTTCCTTTATCAGTTCCTTGGCTGTGAATTTATCCTCCGCAAGGACTCTATCGAACAACTCAGGATTGGTAACGATGTTTCTAAGCATTTCCTTTGGCATATCTTTTACGTCATAATCATCTACGGCAAAAGATACGCTTACATCACCTGTATCAAGTAGATATACATGAGCCTTCTGACCAGCATAGAGATCTGTCTCAATCTCCTCTCCTGTATCTGGATTGATTCCCTTTATGTGAAGGACTCCATCTCCTAGATATACATCGCTATTGTCCGCATCCACATAGGCACTGGTACCTCTGATACCAACCACCATTGTAGATGTGGTTATATCCATAGTCTCATCGTCCCCAAGCTTCTCTGTTACATTAAAGAAAATACGACCTCTATTAAGCTGCAGTTCTAGAGCCTTGCCAGATTTAATAAAATCAACCTGGCTATCAGGCTCGATGGTTAGGAACTTGGTGTCATCTAATGACAGGTCCACTAATCCATCCTCTGCAGTTTCAAGGGCCGCACCTGAATAGAGCTTCATATTCTCAAGAATTGAAGCTTCTTTTCCATTATCATCTGTAAGAGTAACTGTACCTTCCTGGTAGATTACTCTAATAACCATTGCCTTTAAATTCTTCGAGTTGATTAAAACTAGGGTTATAATTAATCCTATAATTACTATGGCAGCAACAAGGATGGCAATGATCTTTCTCTTGTCCATCTTTTTCTCTTCCATATAATCAGCAAACCCCTCTCGGTTATTTGCTATAATTTTAATCCCTTAGAATACTATTTTCAAACAATTACACGATATTTTCAGACTTTAGTTATTAAACTCGCTAATTTTGCAAATTTATTTCTTTAACTAACTTCTGCATTGCTGCAGAATCCTTAATCTCGTTTAAGATATGGATCACCGCCTGCTGTAAATCTCCTAGAGAAAGATACGCTCCTCTATTGGTACATCTGTAGGTAAGTATCTTTCTGCCATCCTCCTGAACCTGGATATCACAGAGTCCTTCACTCTGTAGTCTGAGGGCTATATCGCTGATAGTCACATTAGGCCCCACCACTGAAGATACCCTTTCCTTGCCATTCTTATCAAGTATATAACTGCCCCACTTCTCATATGAAATCATGGCCTCGCCATTCTTGAAGGCCTTCTCTACTACTGTTACATATCCATCAGCCTCGAAGGTAGGCTCCACCTGCATCATCGCCTCTAGTATCTTGTCTGGATCATAGCCAGGCATAATCAGATCACAGCCTGCGTGCAGGTCATAAGCCTTATTAGACCTAGAAGCCCAATCCGTAAGTACGAATCCATTGAATCCGAAATCCCCCCTGATGATATCTGTATTAATGCCCCTTTGGCTAGAGGAATCCAGTCCGTTAAGCTTATTGCCTGAGTTGAGTATTCCTCCTGGCGGCACAATACTCTGACACACTGCAAAGGAACGTAGATACAATTCTCCAAATGCTCTTCTGGACAAGTTGATATTAACATCAGAGCGCTTGCTTTCCTGATTATAAGTAGCAATATTCTTGAGAATTACATCCCTGCCCTCGTATCTTTTTACTCCAAGGACAAATCCTGAGCCCAGCACACCTGCAAGGGTAGGGTCTTCAGAATAGAATTCATAAGCTCTACTCCTCATAGGGTTCCTGTGTATATTAAGTGCAGGCGCAAGTATATAGTCTACGCCGTAATATTCCATCTCACGACCACACACTCTTCCCATCCTGATCAAGGCACTCATGTCCCATGTCTGGGCCATATTGATAGGTGCAGGGAAGCAGGTGGTGGACTCTCTGTACACCTTGAGTCCTGAAGGACCATCTGCAATAGTTACAGAAGGGATGCCCAGGGTGTGGGCGTACTGAGCTGTAGTTCTGGCAGATACATCCACCTTATTCTTATTAATCTTAAGATCTACGCTGAATCTGTTCTCGCTATCCAACCTAGATTCGTTGACAACTCCTGCCACAATACGAGCAAGAATCTCAGGTGAAAGTGATGACACGAAGCTCTCCACTGACACCTCGCCTCTGATGACACTGAAGAATGTAGTAGTGCCGCAGGGCTTAATATACTTAACTATCTCATGGGTACGACGTGGTATATCAAAGGGATTGTCATTGACATAGGATACATAAGTGCTTCCCTCTGGCACGTAGGTAATGGTCTCCTCTAAGCGCTCGCGACTCCTGTTCTCTGAGTTGTAATCATCCCCTGCCAATGAAGCCACCTTAATATAACCAGTCTCCTCTGGCTGACGAGTGGATGGTTTAAGGAACTCCATCTGCTTGTGAGGAGTCATGACCTTGACTACT
The DNA here is from genome assembly GCA_024691465.1 of Pseudobutyrivibrio sp. Next base: position 24,562 of record JAILNO010000108.1, read on the forward strand.
CTCTTAATGACCGTCTCCTTATCTAAGACTACCTTGCCACAGAGCACTGTGTCTCTGGAATTGGCCCCCAATCTAAAGAGGTAATCTCCCTTCTCACATATCCATGCTGAATTACCCTCATCAAAACAAGCTAAGGCCATCATCGGGGTCCTTACGGTGATTTCCTCCGACTCCCCTGGCTTAAGCTTACCTGTCTTAGCAAATCCACACAGTATCTGATATGGCTTCTCGATATGTCCCTCAGGCTGTGAACAGTACAGCTGTACTACCTGACGGCCTGCACAGTCACCAGTATTCGTAACTTTTATCCTAAATACTATATTAACCCAGCTAGCCTCTAGATAATCTAGCGACATGTCGAAGGTGGTGTAACTCATTCCAAATCCGAAGGGATATAGAGGTGTCACATCAAAGGCGTCGAAGTAACGATAGCCTACGTAGATGCCCTCCTTGTAATCTATCTCATTCTTCTCCTCGCTCTTGCTAAGGACTGCTGGGCTATAGCAGGTAGAATAATCCTTATACTTCTTAGCCCAGGTGGTGGTGAGTCGACCGCTAGGATTAACTGCTCCTGTTAGGACGTCTGCTAGAGAATTGCCAGCTTCCATACCAGGAAGTCCCATATAGATAATGCCCTTGACGCTCTTCATACGAGCCACATAAGCCAGCTCCACCATAGATGAGTTCAGCACAAATATGACATTCTTGAAGGAACTGGTAATGAGCTGCAGGTTACTCTGCTCAGTCTCTGTGAGCTGGTACTCTATCCCCTCCACAGTCTCATTAGCACAGGTGATGCCATGGCGTACTACATATATGCATGTGTCTGTACCCAGAATGGCCTCGGCCATATCAGCCACTGAAATAGGCACTTCTGGCACCATACCCTTCCTATTGACATAGTCCTTGCTGTATGGGTACTCGCTATTGGTCCTCTCTCCCTGTGCTACCGCCTTAGCCATCTTGTTAAGCCAGCTATCTGTAGTCAGGGTGAAACCGTTGTTAAGCAGTCCCTCCTTAACAGCTATATTATTATCTGTAGTGACATGGTTAAAATTGACGCCACAAAATAGGGTGTCTACTGCACCCGCGCCAAATAGGGCAATCTTCCCCTTCTTAAGTGGTAGGATTCCGCTGTTCTTAAGGAGGACCATACTGTCTGCTCCTAAACCTCTAACCACATCCCTGTTTTCTGGAAATTGCATTTTGGATGTTCTAGAAAAAACGCTTTTTAGATTTTTCAAGTTCATAATATTGTGCTCCCAAAATCAAGAAATCTTCGTATATACGCGCCTAAAACTCTTTTTTTTAGCTAGAGAATATGATACTATTTTTTTATTTCTAAACTGTGTTCAAATTGTTAACAATGCAACTGATAGGAGAAATTAATGTTCACTGAAATGTTTACTAGAGATTCATCCCTTTCGTTTGAGGTGTTCCCTCCAAAGAAAGAGGACGAATTCGACAATTGTTACAAGGTCTTAGATTCGCTATCTAACCTTGACCCTGACTTCATAAGCGTTACCTATGGAGCAGGTGGTAGTCGTTCTAAGAAGACCGTTGAGATTGCATCATATATCCAGAATACTCTAGGTATCGATGCAATGGCACATATGACTTGCGTAGGGTCTACAGCTGATGATATCTTAGCTGTCACTAATGACCTCAAGGAAGTTGGGGTTTCACATGTGCTGGCACTCAGGGGTGATAAGCCTCGTGACATGTCTGAGGAACAGTTTAACAATCGTATCTTTCCTCATGCCACCGACCTTATACGTTTCTTAAATGAGAATACATCACTTGATGTATCTGCTTCCTGCTATCCTGAGAAGCATCCTGAGGCTATCTCCATGGATTCAGATATAGCCTTCATGAAGATGAAGCAGGATATGGGTGCCAAGATGTTCATATCTCAGCTATTCTTCGACAATGCCGACTTCTACAGATTCGTAGAGCGAGCTGAGAAGGCCGAGATTACCGTCCCAATAGTAGCTGGTATCATGCCAATCACATCAGCTAAGCAGATAGGCTCCACTGTCACTCTGGCAGGATCTTCTGTTCCTAAGAAGCTGGCAGATATCTGTGCCAAGTACGGTGAGTCACCTGATGACATGAGAGCAGCTGGTATCGAATATGCCATCAACCAGATTCGCGATCTACGTAGATGCGGTATGGGACATATACATATCTATTGTATGAACAAACCTAAGATGACAGAAGAGATCTGTAGAGCCATATAGCTCTACAGATTTTTAGTTTGTTCTAACTAATTTTCTTTGGAGATATTTTACCACAGTATCTGACTTATGTGCTACAATGGTAACAATTCAACTACCTGTTAACACATAGATATGGAGTTATTATGGATGGAAAGAAAATAGAGCAGGAGATGCTCGAAATTACAAAAGAATTAATCAAAGATTATAAGTCGGATAGAAATATCGACAAGATGGATACATATCATCAGCCTAACAAGGACAGCATCATAGATATCACTATGAAGCTCCTTCGAATCGTATACCCTGGTTACTATCGTGATCATGTATACAAGGTATATAACGTAGAGACCAATCTCAACACTCTCATGGAGGACGTAGTCTACAATCTCAATAAGCAGATTGCTCTAGTACTATGCTACAACACAGCTTACTGCAATTGCTGTGATGATGACTGTGCAGCCAGAGCCGAGGAGTTATCTCTCGCGTTCCTTAAGAGGATTCCACATGTGAGAGCTCTGCTTGATACAGATCTAAGTGCAGCCTATGATGGAGATCCAGCTGCCACTTCTATAGATGAGATTATATTCGCATACCCAGGCATACTTGCCATCACCATATATCGATTAGCTCACGAGCTATATCTACTGGGTGTGCCTATCATCCCACGTATTATGACTGAGTACGCTCACTCTAATACAGGTATTGATATACATCCAGGTGCCACCATCGATGAGTTCTTCTTCATAGACCACGGCACAGGTATAGTAGTTGGTGAAACTACAGTCATTGGTAAGAATGTCAAGATCTATCAGGGTGTTACATTAGGAGCCCTATCAACCAGAGGTGGCCAGAATCTTCGTGGTGTGCGCAGACATCCTACTATAGAGGATAATGTCACCATATATTCTAATGCATCTGTACTAGGCGGTGAGACAGTCATAGGTCATGATTCAATCATTGGAGGCTCTACCTTCATCACTGAATCTGTACCACCTAATTCAAGAATCTATTACGATGTTAAATAATATAAGGCCCCGCGGTATACCGCGGGGCCTTATTATTACATGTTACATTCTAAGATATTCCATACCCTGTTTAACTTCATCTGGTACCACACCATCATTCTTCTCAACCTTATCAATAATAGTCTTGAGATGATGTACGGCCTGGGATGTCTTAATCTCATGCCTTGATATGGCCTGCTCATACATAGGATGACTAGCTACCTTAGCACGGTATGCCTTAGAGAAGGTACAGTACTTGTTAAGGATAGCACGCTCCGCCTTATTAAGACGAATACTTCCCTGAGCCTCAAAATTAATCCATATAGTATACTGCTTAGTAAATGCCTCACGCATATTGTTACGTGAAGACTTGAGCAATGTCTTAACCTTTTCTTTGTTCTCTGCTGATAGATCCTTATTCTTACGATAGAAAGTGAAGTAATCGTAGAAATCAGATGTAAGACACTCACTGGCAATATCATTCCATCTAGCACCCTGCTCCTTACGGCAGATTTCCCATCTGAATGCACCACAGCAGTAAATCATAAGCTTATCTATATCATCGAGAGTAAACATAGGGAATACGAAGCGGCCTGGACTATCTACCTTGATACCGCCACACTCCTGCCACATCATGGCACGCATACCTACGTTAGGAAGAATAATTATATCAGGCTCCACACGCTTGAGATATGCTTCACTCTTAACACCTGCATCCATATCAGTGAAATATCCCTCACGCAGGAATATTCCATAGTCTACTTCCTCTATCTTAGCCATAGCCTCAGTAAGCTTAGCCTGGGTCATGAGAATACGCATAGGCTCCGCAGCGAAATCCTCCTTGGTAAGGACTGGACAGAATGAAGTCATCTTACCTGAAGTGGTTCTGTTAGAAGACTTGAAGAAGTTGTTAATCTCGAAGATAACCTTCTGCTCCTGATCGTTCATCCAATTCTGCATCTCAGACTCAGGAATATTACCAGACTTGCGCTCCTCTAATACGAATCCTCTGTAGTCTAAGTCCAGTTCATTCTTACTAGGCTCTCTCTCTGCAGCATATACTGCCCTTAGCCACTTATAAATGGTGAAGAAGTGGTCACTAGAACATAATGTATCTAACCTATCTACCAGATCAGCCAGCTCATTGGTAAGCTCCTCGCCCACTGCCTCGTAATCTATATAACCGAAGTTCAAGAACATGAGGATGATAGTATCTAACTCTCCACCCATGGCCTCGAATTCCAATGCTCTGAAGAATGTCTTGAGATAAATCTCATAGAATAGATCTACAGCCTTCTTACGAGCGCGACGCTCATTATCCTCCTTGCCCTCTCTATCTGAAAGCGCAAGATATGCATCTAACTGCTTGCGGTACTCTGCTTGCTTGTCCTCATCTATCTCAGCGAACTCACATATATGCTCAAAGGTCTGTGTAAACTCAGCCTGCTTAAGCTGCTTAGCCTCATCAAATGCCTCTGCTGTAGCTTCGAAATCATGATTATTATACTCAGCCCAACGCTCCTTAATTAAGGACTTGTTATAGAGTCCTGAAGTAGAAAGGAACTTGTATAACATCTTCATAAGCTTGATGATATTAGTCTGATCAGCTCCACGTTCAGCAGCATATATCCTAAGATTAAAGATAAGCTCAAACATATCACCCCTATCGGCTGATAGGAGGATAGGTGTGAATTCCTCTAAATAGAATCCCATGGTCTCAATGCACTCAATGGCGCGGGCCATGTAACCACAACTGATGCCAATGACACCTGCCACTATCTCGGTGCTCTTACCGTATATATTCTCAATCTCTCTATTATCAACAGAATTAAGACTGTCTATATATCCATGCTCCCAAGGAAGAATCTCTCCCTTAAGCTCAAGTGCAGACATCTCCTCCAGCATAGGAATCTCTACAGGTGTCATACCAACAGCACGACATATCTTGCGATACTCTCCATTGATTCCGCGACAATAATCAGTGAAGTCTCCAATAGACTTCTTGTGATCATCGTATATTTTGAATACATCCCTGCACTGTCTAAAGGAACCCTTAGCAAAACCAAATATATACACTGGCTGCTCATTAAAAACAGCATCCAAATCCGCCATGGACTTATAGCTGCACTTAATAACAGTGGAATCCTCTGAAACTGTGTAATCTGCATCGTATTCTAAATTGAGAGCATCAGATAATCCAGCTATGGTACCAGGACCCAAGCTGAGGTGCTGGCCCTTCCAAAACTGGTCAATGTTCCCTTTTAGAATGACATACATACAATCTACAGGGTCACCTACATTCATTAACTTTGTGCCTTTTGCTATTGTAATAGGTTCCAAAAAAATCTCCTTATGAGGGCATACTACCCCTATTGTTATAGATAATATAATTATAGAAATGTCTGAAAAATCTGTCAATAAATCCACATATTTTTCATAGTGTATTTGACATAAAAAAGGGCTAACCACTGTTAGCCCCAAAATAGCTATTATTTTGTACCGAAGATTCTATCTCCAGCATCGCCCAGACCTGGGCAGATGTAAGCATTCTCATTAAGCTCTCTATCGATGTGGCCGATGTAGATCTGTACATCTGGATGAGCCTCGTGAAGAGCTCTAACTCCTTCAGGAGCACCGATGATGGCCATGAACTTAATCTTCTTACCACCGTGCTTCTTAATAAGGTCGATTGCATCGATTGCAGAACCACCAGTTGCAAGCATAGGGTCTGTTACAACGATGAGACGCTCCTCGATAGGACTAGGAAGCTTGCAGTAGTACTCGTGTGGAATATGAGTCTCCTCATCACGATACATACCGATGTGACCAATCTTAGCTGTTGGAACAAGTCTCTGGATACCATTGACCATGCCAAGACCTGCACGAAGAATAGGAACGATAGCCATCTTACGACCAGCAATAACTGGTGCCATGCACTTCTCGATTGGAGTCTCACACTCGATATCAACTGTCTGTAAATCATTAAGGGCCTCAAATGCCTCAAGCATTGCTATCTCTTCAACAAGAGCTCTGAACTCTGCTGTTCCTGTGTTCTTGTCTCTTAACATTGTAATTTTGTGCTGAAGTAGAGGATGTGTAAGCTCTACTACGTTATCTAACTTTTCCATTAGACACCTCCTAAATGTATTACTTTAATATGAAAAATCTAAATTGAGATTAGATGTTACCATCCTTCTTTATCAAAACGATAAGGCTCTGGATCGCCGTACTCATAATCGCGACCAGGAATAATTGCATTGAGAACAATACCTGCAATAGCTGCAATAGCAAGGCTTGTAAGTGTGATATCTGTAGAGCCTACTGTAAATGTAATTCCATCAGAGAAACCGAGACCACATACAAGGATAACTGCTGCAATAATAAGGTTACGAGAATGTGTAAAATCTACATGATTCTCAACTACGTTTCTAATTCCTATTGCACTAATCATACCATAAAGCATGAAGCTGATTCCACCTACGATTGCACTTGGCATAGTACCAATGATATCAGCCATCTTAGGAATAAATGAAAGTACAATTGCATATATAGCTGCGATTCTAATTACCTTAGGATCGTGTACCTTAGAAAGCTCAAGTACGCCTGTATTCTCACCATATGTAGTATTAGCAGGACCTCCGAAGAGTGCTGAAAGAGCAGTTGCAAGACCATCACCTGCAAGTGTACGGTGAAGACCTGGATTGGTAACGAAATCCTCTCCTACTGTAGCAGAGATAGCTGACATATCACCGATATGCTCCATCATAGTTGCAATGGCGATTGGTGCCATAACAAGGATAGCTGAAAGATTGAACTTGCATAAGATGAAATCTGGAAGTCCTACCCAAGCTGCCTCATTAACTACTGTGAAATCAAGGATGGCTGAGCCGTCAGCATTAGTCATTCCCATAGCATTGAAAATGATTGCGCATACATATGAAATTACTACGCCCATGAGAATTGGAAGAATTTTAAATAATCCCTTGCCCCATATATTGAATATGATTACAACTGAAAGTGCAATGATTGCAAGTAACCAGTTCTGTGAAGCATTGCTGATTGCTGATGGTGCAAGTGAAAGACCGATACAGATAATAATAGGACCAGTAACAACTGGTGGTAAGTACTTCATAACCTTCTTAATACCTACTAACTTAATAACTACCGCAAGCACTAAGTATAGTAGACCAGCTACCACAATACCGCCGCATGCATATGGAAGCTTCTCACCCATTGTCATACCTTTGAAGATACCAGTATTAAGATTAGCTACTGTGTGAAATCCGCCAAGAAATGCGAATGAAGAACCAAGAAAAGCTGGAACTTTGAACTTAGAACATAAATGGAAAAATAAGGTACCGAGACCTGCGAAAAATAGAGTAACTTGGATTGAAAGACCCTCGCCTTCGAAATAATTGTTAACCAAAATTGGAACTAAAATAGTCGCTCCAAACATTGCAAATAAATGCTGAAGCCCCAAGATTAACATTTTAGGCATGCCTAGCACTGAGGCATCCTTAATAGGTTCATGTGTGTTCATGTTTTCCTCCCTTTTTAAATTTGCTTTAAACTTTCAATATTCTATCACAATAAGTTCCACAAAACTAGATATAAATCTATTATTTTATAATCTGAATACATAATGTGCCACCAGTCCTATTGCAAGTAGATGAACTGGGTAAAAATAGTTAAAAGCATAGCGCATAATTCTAGAGCTACTACCCCTATTCCCCTGATAGAAATATATAGGTATCAGCATGAACAAGGCTGCCAATTCGCTATAGCTACAACCTAATGCAAGGATAAGTACTCCACCTGCAAAGGATGCTAATCGCTGAGATCTCGACTCTCCATATAGATAGTGCATCTCAACAATAGTAGCTACTCCTGCAAAATCATAGTCAGTCTTAAGAAGATAAGCCAAGCCACAGCCTGCAATAAAAATCACTCCGCAGGCCAGAGATTTCATATAGCCGTCCATTAAATATTTATTATTGCTATGCTTAACATAGTCAATGGCCTTGACAGTAAGAAGTCCAATCAGTAGGGTAAAAACTACATTATTATAATCCCAGTAGGATGGGTAGAAATTGATGCCATAATCAAAAGGAAACTCCGAAATAATGGCAAGTATAAAAAGCCTAAAGGCATACTTGGTAAAGTTCCTAGTGTGGTAGAATCCCTCTATCAAAAGGAAACAATATATAGGAAAAGCCATGCGGCCCACTAATCTCATGAAATCATAGGCACTCATCCCAAATACTGTATAATCCCATCCATATATATATGAAAGATCATTGTATAGACCATAGGCTACATGGTCTATAAGCATGGTTATGATGGCGATGAGCTTGAGGCCATTACCTGTAACCTGAAATTCCTTCTTATTAGATATCGTTAAATCCATTACTTAACCAACCATTCTATATAATCTCTCACGGCGCCCCTACCGCCATCCTTAGTAGACACGAAGTCAGAAAGCTCAATAACCTCAGCCACAGCATCGGCAGGACAGCCCACTGAGCCGCCAGCCTCCTTAATCCTAGACATGCAGTCATAGTCATTCATATCATCGCCTATATATGCGCAATTGCTAAGGCTATCGCCATTAGCCTCAAGAATCTCCATAAGCTTAGGGAACTTATCTGCTACATTCTGATGAATCTCAGTGATGCCCAGCTCCTGTGCCCTATTCTTAACTATATCGCTAGTGCGTCCTGTGATAATAACAGGCTCTATCCCATTAGGTCTGGCTATATGGCAGATGCCGTAACCATCCTTCGTATAGAAGGCCTTCATCATCTCCCCATTCTGACCCATATAGATATGTCCATCAGTAAGGGTGCCATCCACATCCATCACTAAATACTTAATATTCTTCATTAAAAAATCTCCTTAGAAAAATCTAAGGAGATTATACTACATATTATTAATTGGCTCTATATAAATAGAAAGAATACTAACTACTGCTTGTTTCCTGTAAGCTTCTTGATCACAAGAAGTGTACCAATCATAAGCACGATGCCAATTACAAGACATACTAACCAATTGCGAATGAATCCAGATATAACATATGAAGCAAATGATACTGCAGCAACTGTAAGTGCGTATGGAAGCTGTGTGCTAACATGGCTGATGTGATCACACTCTGCACCTGCCGATGCCATAATTGTGGTATCAGAGATAGGTGAGCAGTGGTCTCCACATACGGCACCTGCCATACATGCTGAGATTGCAATAATCATAAGCTCATTGTTAAGGTCTCCACCGAATACGTTAACAACGATAGGAATAAGGATTCCGAATGTACCCCATGATGTACCAGTAGCAAATGCTAAGAAGATACCTACTAAGAATACAAGTGCTGGAAGCAGACTCATAAGAGCTCTATTGTCAGCTATATTAGCAACTATACCGCCTACATACTCAGCAGCGCCTAGTGAATCTGTCATAGACTTAAGTGTCCATGCAAATGTTAATACTAAGATAGCAGGAACCATACTCTTGAATCCCTCTGGAATAGCATTCATACACTCGCTGAAGCTAAGTACTCTAGTGCATAGGAAGAAGATAATTGTGATGATAAGTGCTACTACTGAACCATACACAAGACCTACTGAAGCATCTGAGTTAGAGAAAGCATCGATGAAGCTGGCTCCCTCGAAGAATCCACCAGTGTAGATCATTCCGATTACGCAGCATACTATAAGTGAAACAATAGGAAGCACCAGGTGGATAACCTTACCACTCTGTGATACAGGTGGATGTGGCTGATCCTCCGCTCCTGTAAGGCTGGCTGCATCCTTCTTCTTGCGCTTCTTCTCCTGAGCTATGTGATTAAGCTCAGCAAGCTTCATTGAGCCGTAGTCAAAATTCATATATGTAATTGCAAACATCATTACAAGTGTAAGAAGTGCGTAGAAGTTGTAAGGGATGGCTCTAATGAAAAGTGTAAGACCATTAGCTCCATCTACGAAACCTGTAACAGCTGCAGCCCATGATGAAATAGGTGCAATAATACAAATAGGTGCTGCTGTGGCATCGATTAAGTAAGCCAGCTTCTCCCTAGAGATGCCGTGCTTATCTGTAAGGGGGCGCATAACTGAACCTACTGTAAGGCAATTGAAATAATCATCGATGAAGATAAGCATTCCAAGGACAATAGTGGCCACCTGAGCACCTGCCTTAGTCTTAACATGGGTAACTGCCCACTTACCAAAAGCTGCGGAACCGCCAGCTCGATTCATAAGCATAACCATACTTCCCAGGATAACCAAGAATGTAAGTATACCCACATTCCAACTATCTGAAAGCTGACCAATCATGCCATCTACGAAGATATGCTCCATAGCAGCGGTGAGATTGAATCCTGCGTATAATAGTCCGCCAGATAATATTCCTATAAAAAGTGACGAATAAACTTCTTTTGTAATAAGTGCTAAAACAATAGCAATAAGTGGTGGCAAAAGCGACCAAATAGTATTAGTAAATTCCATATGACTTCATGTTCTCCTCTAAAATAATTGCATGCTCCTCTTCCATTTCTGTAAGAGGCTTTCTAAGGGGACCTGCCTCGAATCCAAGTATGTTAAGAGCTTTCTTAACAGGAATTGGATTAACCTCTGAGAACAGGCTATCAATAAGTGGCAATGCCTCCAGCTGCATCTTAGCAGCCTGCTTGAAGTCTCCATCGAGACATGCCTGGCACATATCATGTGTCTGCTTAGGTGCTACATTGGAAAGAACTGAGATTACTCCTAATCCGCCTAATGACATAATAGGAACAATCTGGTCGTCATTTCCCGAATATACATCAATGCATCCATCTGCAAGCTGGATGAGCTTAGCAATCTGACTAATATTGCCTGATGCTTCCTTAATAGCTACGATGTTCTTCACATCCTTGGCAAGCTTAATAGCTGTTTCAGGAAGTATATTGCAACCTGTACGACTAGGCACATTGTAGAGAATACAAGGAATATTAATTGCATCTGCTGTATCTTTGAAATGCACATATAATCCCTTCTGTGTAGCCTTATTGTAATAAGGTGTTACTAGAAGTACTGCATCACATCCAGCCTTCTCAGCCTCTGTAGAAAGATAGATAGCTGTCTCTGTGCTGTTAGAACCAGTGCCTGCAATAACAGGTACTCTGTGATTAACTGTCTCTACGCAATGCTTCACCACATCAAGATGCTCTTCATGTGAAAGTGTAGAAGCTTCGCCTGTAGTTCCACAGATAACAATTGCGTCTGTGCTATTCTTGATCTGATACTCAATTAAGTTATCAAGCTTCTCATAATTAACCGAACCATCTGCATTGAATGGTGTGACAATAGCAACAGCTGCACCAGTAAAGATACTCATTTTAAAATTCCTCCTTGATATATACCGTAAAATCTCCCTTAAATTAGGACATAATAAAAGCTAGCCACGAAAAGATGGCTAGCTGAATAATCAATTGCACGATAGCTCCCCATCTTATATTAGATGACAGTCATAAGGCTATTGGCCCTATGCCCAGGATAAACACCATCAGGTGATGCCTTCCTTCGGCGGAGTCCCCTTTCACTACATATCAACTGGGCCTGTCCCATCCATGGAGTTACTAATGTCTTCCGCAACCTCTATCTCTTATTAAGTTGTGTTAATACTACATCTTCACTTTTAGCCTGTCAACAACAAATTGATATTATTCGTATTTATGTGTTAATATAAAACCAAACACACGGAGGAATTTTTGTAATTATGAAATCGTTTTTTAAAAAAGCTATCAGCTTTGCTCTTTGCATGGCTTGCGCCATTCTTCTATTCACAAGCAACACTATGACTTCTGAAGCTAAGACTCCTAAGAATCTTATAGTAGTCCTTGATCCAGGTCATGATACCTGCCACACAGGATGTCATTATGAGGGATTCGATGAGGGTATTGCTAATCTCTACATTGCATACGCATGTAAGGCAGAGCTTGAGAAGTACAAGGGTGTTACAGTATATATGACCCGTACAGGTTTCGAGTGCCCATATGGTGCTGACCCTAATGCTAAGTCTAAGTGTCTCACATCTAGAGTTAATTACGCTAAGTCAGTGAAGGCAGATGTACTTATCAGTCTCCACAATGACTATGATGGCGATATGGATACTACTCAGAACGGATGTAAGGTAATCATTCCTAATCCTAACTACAGACCTGATCTGTGCATGACTGGTGCTTACTTAGGACAGTCTATTCTTACACAGCTTACAGCTACAGGTCTGAACATCAACAATTGGAAGCTCTGCCCTAATGGCACAGGTATTGTTACTCGTGATTCTGAGACAGGTAAGTATCCAGATGGTTCAGCTAAGGATTATTATGCACTTATCAACCAGTCTAAGTCATCAGGCATGCCATGTATCATCGTAGAGCATGCATTCTGCACTAACTACTCAGATAGAGTTAATCACCTATCTACACCTGAGCAGTACACTCAGCTGGGTGTAGCCGATGCTACAGGTATTGCTACATACTATGGTTTAGCACTTAAATAATTATTAATAAATGTATTAAGGACGGCACATTGGCCGTCCTTTTTCATTACTATTAAATTAATCCACCAGTCCTAGTTCTCTTAGTCCTAAATATATTCCGTCATCATTGTTACTGGCGGTCACATGATTGAATCTGTCCTTTAGCTCCTCAGGTGCATTCCCCATTAAGAAGGGCTTACCCACCGAGCAGAGCATCTCCACGTCATTGAAGTGATCTCCGAAGGCCACCGTAGCACTGTGGTCAATCGTATCTTTCTCGCAGAAGAATCTCACACTATTGCCCTTGGATATACCCTTGTTCATAATCTCAATCAATATATTCGACGAGCGTACTATGGCAAGTCCTGGGAACTTAGCCTTAAGCTCCTCCTCAATGGCGGTGGTATATTCAGGATTGCACATGCATAGTATCTTGCCCACTTCCACTCCTGGCTGAAGCAGCTCTATGCCGCCCTCCACTGCAGAAGCCTCCACGATCCTCTCTTCTCTAGCCACTCTGGCATCGCTCCTGTCCTTAACTATCCAAGTGTCCATGGAGTAGATATTCCAGGTGCAATCTAGCCTGCGCTCCTCTATGAAGCTGATCACCTGGCTGGCTGTGCTTCTGGAGAATCCATTGGAATAGAGAATCTTCCCATCATCATCTATGATAAGAGCTCCACTGTAGCACACTATAGGACATGTGAATCTATAACGGTTGAATATAGGATAGATTCCAGATGGTCCTCTTGCTGTGACAATTACGAAGGTAATCCCTTTCCTCTGCAAGGCTCTGATTGCTGTAAGGGTGCTGTCCTTCATCCTATGATTATCATCTAAGAGGGTGCCATCCACATCACAAAAGACTATCTTATAATCCATATTATTATCTGGTTTGAAGCAATGCCTCCACATCCTTAAGCTCAGGCATTACTCTAAGTGCTCCCTTCACTCTGGTAATAAGAGAAGCTGCGGCATTGGCATACTCTAGCATCTCTCTAATCCTGTCCTCATCCAGACCATTGATACCGTACTTCAGGAGAAAATGGATGACGCATCCACAGAATGTATCTCCCGCACCAGTAGTCTCAATAGTCTCATCTGAAAGGAATGGCTTGGACTCCACTATAATCTCCTTGCCATCCTTATCCACATAAGAACCCAAGCTTCCATCCTTACCCATTGATACAGTAATAAATGGAATATTGAAGCTCTCACGTATCTTGTGAACACCAGCGATGTAATCCTCCTCGCCAGTGAGCCACTGTATCTCATTATCTGAGATCTTAAGGTAATCACAGTATTCCATACCCTTAAGAATCTGTGTCTTAGCCTCATCTAAACTATTCCATAATGGCTCTCTTAGGTTAGGGTCAAAAGTGATGATGGCCCCTGACTCTTTGGCCTGCTCTAAGGCAAAGAGGGTAGCCTCCCTAACTAATTCATGTGTCATAGAGAGTGTACCAAAATGGAATACCTTAGCACTTTTAATAGTATCTACATCTATCTCATCCTTAGTGAGCATCATGTCAGCCCCAGGATTGCGGTAGAATGAGAAATCTCTATCTCCATCTGGAAAAGTCTCAACAAATGCCAGTGTAGTGTGAACTTCCTTATCCATCATAAGATTGTCTGTATCAATCCCCACTTCCTTGAGAGTATTCTTAAGCTTGCGGCCGAACATGTCATCTCCCACCTTGCCTATGAAGCTCACCTCATGTCCGAATCTCTTAAGCATGGCCAGTACATTACATGGTGCACCACCTGGATTAGCCTCAAACATATCATTATTATTGGCAGAGACGCCATTGTTAGTCATATCGATTAGGAGCTCTCCTAATGCCACTACATCTATAGTCTTTTCCAAAATATTATGCCTCCCTTGTTAATTAATATATAAGGGCAGTGTAAGCGCCACTGCCCTTTTATTATACAAGATTATGAAGAAAGAAGTTACTTTAATAATTCTAATCTAGATGGATCGTTTGCAAATACTTCCTTTGCATTATCCTTAGTTACAACAACTGGTGGAAGCTCATAGATAGGTACTTCGATTACACCATTGTCTGCTGTTACATCTGTTGCAGGCATACCGTTACCAGCCTGGAGAGAATTGATGATATCAATTGTTTCTGCAACTAGATCCTCAGTTGGCTTAGCAACTGTTGAGTACTGACGACCTTCCCATACCCACTCAACTGACTCGTTCTCAGCATCGAGACCAGATACTACTGGAATCTCCTGTCCTGCATTCTCACAAGCTGTGATACATGCACGAGCGATACCGTCGTTAGGGCAAAGGACACCATCGATTTCCTTGTCTGAATAGAATCCAGAAAGAAGAGAATCCATTCTTGACTGTGCCTTAGAGTTATCCCAATCAACTGTTGCACACTGTGTAAAGTCTGTCTGCTCAGATACAACTACGAGTGTACCGTCGTCGATCTTAGGCTGAAGCACTGACATAGCACCTGTGAAGAAGTTAGGTGCGTTAGGATCAGCAGGACCACCACCGAAGAGCTCGATGTTGTAAGGGCCATCACCCTTCTGCTCTGCAAGACCATCTAAGAGTGCCTGTGCCTGAAGCTCACCTGTCTTAACTGAACCGAACTGTACTACACCGTCAACACCTGTAGTATTCTCAAGAAGTCTATCATATCCAATTACGTATACACCTGATTCCTTAGCCTGCTCAAGTACTGAACCTAACTGTGAACCATCCACTGGACCTACGACGATTACGCTTGCACCGTTCTCAATCATAGATTCAATCTGCTGTTGCTGCTGTGTTACTTTCTGATCAGCTGCCTGCACGATAGGATTGTATCCTGCCTCAGTAAGCTGTGCTGTAAACATCTCCTCAGCCTCTTTCCAGTTCTGGGTTCCAAGCCATGGAAGAGATACACCGATTGTAGCGCCCTCCTCAAACCCAGGTAAGCTCTCTGATGATGTATCAGCTGCTTCTGTGGTTGTCTCAGTTGCCTGAGTGTCTGTGCTAGCTGCTGTGTCAGCAGCGCCCTCACGGCTGCCCCCACAGCCTGCGAAAGTTGCAGCTACCATTGTGGCTGCCATTGCCATAGACAAAAACGTTCTTTTTTTCATTTTCCATCCTCCTTATAAGTTGACATATTGTGCACTTAATATGTAAGGCCCAGCAGTAATACTGCAGGCATGCCTCCTAATTACTTAGCAGATTCAGCTTCCTTACTTGGGAATAATCTGCCAATGATTGATGACTTACCACTCTTCTTGTTGTATACATCGAATGCTACAGCTGCAAGAAGTACGAAGCCCTTAATAACCTGTGTACGGTCAGCTCCAACACCCATGAGCATCAGACCGTTGTTAAGTACTGCCATTACCAGACCACCGACTATAGTAGCAAGTATAGTTCCTACACCACCTGATACTGCTGCACCACCGATGAATACTGATGCGATTGCATCCATCTCCCATGATGTTCCATCTGCAGGACCTGCTGCTGTGGAACGTCCTACGAAGAGGATACCAGCCACTGCTGCAAGGAATGACATATTAACCATTGTAAGGAAGTATGTCTTCTTAACATTGACACCTGAAAGAGCTGCTGCTGCCTTGTTACCACCTACTGCGTACACATGACGTCCGAACTTGGTGCGCTGTGTAATGATGTGATAGATAATTGTAAGAAGTAAAAGGATAAGTCCTGGTACTGGGAATGATGTACCCACACGACCTGAACCAAATAACCATGTAAAGTAACCGATAAGAACAGTCATAAGAGCAATTCTTACGATTACAGCCCATAGAGGATCCTTCTCACCTGTACCATCTGATGAATGTCTGTACTTTCTAAGCTGAGCTACTATGTAGCAAGCAATACCAATTAATCCAAGTAAAAGAGTGGAATTGTTCATTCCTGTAAATGCAGGTCCCCATTCAGGTAGATATCCTGCTCCAAACCACTTGAGCTCCTCTGGTGCTGGTACTGAAATAGAACGAGATATCCAGATAACACCGCCACGGAAAATCATCATGCCACCAAGGGTTGTGATGAATCCTGGTATACCAAGCTGTGCCAAGAAGAATCCGTGCCAAGCACCTGCTGCAATACCGATTGCAAGCGCAATAAGAACTGCGCACCACCATGGAATATCGTAATTTTTAGCTACAAGAGCCATTACCATTCCCGAGAAACCAGCCACGGAACCTACTGACAAATCAATCTGCCCTATTACAATTACCATTAACATTCCAAGAGCAAGTATAAGTACGTATGCGTTACCTGATAGCAAGTTTTGGAAGTTAGATGATGTAAGCATTCTGCCACCAGAGATAATATTAAAGATGATTATCAACAAGCCTAACGCAACAACCATTGTGTACTGGCGAAGGTCTCCGCCTAACACCTGTTTAATGTATTTCATAATTTATTCCATCCTTTCATTTCCCATATACTAATTCGATGTGATTGTCATTCTCTTCATAAGGCTTTCCTGATTAGCTTCGCTAGTAAGTAGCTCGCCTGTGATAGTACCCTCGAAGATTGTGTAGATTCTATCTGCTATTCCAAGTAGCTCTGGCAATTCAGAAGAAACTAAGATGACTGCCTTGCCCTCATCAGCCAGCTGATGAATCAGCTTATAGATCTCATACTTGGCACCTACATCGATTCCTCTAGTAGGCTCATCTAGAATTAATATATCTGGCTCAGTAAACATCCACTTAGATAAAACTACCTTCTGCTGATTACCACCTGATAGAGTAGTTACACCTACATCTACACTGGAAGTCTTAATCTTAAGCGACTGTCTATACTGTTCTGCTGAAAGCTTCTCTTTATGAATATCAAGTAGACCATTCTTCTTAATCTTGTCTAAGTCTGCTGATACTATTGTCTTTCTAATGGAATCTAATAGATTAAGTCCTAAATTCTTTCTATCCTCAGGAACGTATGCTAAGCCATGCTTAATAGCCGACTCTACTGAATTAAGCTTCACCTCTCGTCCCTTTATCTTAAGAGAGCCACCTCTATATATTCCGTAGTTCTTGCCGAAGATTGATCTCATCAGCTCTGTACGACCAGCACCCATAAGGCCTGCGAATCCAACTATCTCACCAGCTCGCACATTGAAGCTTGCGTTCTTGCAAACCATTCTGCCTTCCACATCAGGATCTTCCACGCACCAGTTAGATACCTCAAAGATTACATCTCCTGGATGTGATTCATGCTCTGGATAGCGGTTCTCAATGGAACGTCCAACCATGGCTTTGATAATCTTGTCCTCGTCTACTTTTCCAGCCTCTACTTCGTAACTTTCTACTGTCTGTCCATCTCGAATGACTGTTACGCCGTCTGAAACTGCAGCTATCTCATTAAGCTTGTGGGATATCATAATACAAGTAATTCCCTTGCTCTTAAGGTCCTTCATAAGATTGAGAAGGTTAGCTGAATCTGCTTCATTAAGAGCTGATGTAGGCTCATCTAGAATTAAGAGCTTAACATTCTTAGACAGTGCCTTGGCAATCTCTACAAGCTGCTGCTGACCTACGCCTAAATGCTTAATCAAGATATCTGGATTAATTGATAGGCCTACCTTCTGAAGAATCTCATATGTACGTCTCTTCTCTTCAGCCCAATCAATCAGTCGACCATTTACTATCTCATTACCCATGAATATATTCTCAGTAATGGATAATTCAGGTATCATGGTAAGCTCCTGATGAATAATAGCTATTCCAGCGCTTTCCGACTCCTTGATGTTCTTGAACTTCATCTCTTTTCCCTGATAGATGATCTTACCAGCATAAGAGCCATAAGGATAAACTCCAGATAACACCTTCATCAGTGTAGATTTACCAGCACCATTCTCACCACATATGGCATGTATTGTGCCTTCTCTCACTGAGAGGTTAACGTCATCTAGTGCCTTGACGCCTGGGAATTCTTTTGTGATACTCTGCATCTGCAGAATAAAAGAATTGCTCTCCATAATTTGTAATACCTCCCTTTTTATCTCCAAGTGAGCTTAGCTTGGGTTAGAAGTTAAATACTCACTAGGCTTCCTAAGAACCTTGTCAGTAGCTATGGCTGCTGCCCCATACAGTGTAGGGTCCACGCTGAGTCTGGATATCTCTATCTTGACCTTGCTACTCACCTCTGGAATGGTCCTCTCCTCCACTATCCTTCTGATAGTAGGTAAAAGTAACTCATCCCCCTCTGATACGCTATCGCCTATTACTATGATTTCCGGATCGTAAGCATTGATTAATGTTACACATCCGTA
>JAILNO010000020.1 GCA_024691465.1 Pseudobutyrivibrio sp.
TATTATCCTCACGATACTCACTGGGGACCTATGCACTGGGGACATTCCATATCTAAGGATCTAGTCACATGGGAGTATCTACCTTGCGCCCTGGCTCCAGATGAGGATTACGACCATATAGGCTGTTTCTCTGGCAGCGCCATAGAGCTTGAGGATGGGCGCATGTTACTTATGTACACCAGCGTGGTCCGCCACAATGAGGATGGTAAGGATAAGGACTATCAGCAGCAGGCCATTGCCATAGGAGACGGAGTAGATTTCGAGAAAGTTACGAATAATCCAGTGATTACCACTGATATGATACCTGCTGGCAATAATCTGCAGGATTTCAGAGACCCTAAGGTTATCAAGCATGATGGTAAGTACTATAGCTTCATGATTAACAGGAGTGCAGATGACAGCGGACAGATATTCGTATATGAGAGCGATGATTGTCTCAACTGGAAGTTTAACAGGGTACTTGATAAGTCTGACAATCAGGTGGGCAAGGTATGGGAGTGCCCCGATTACTTTACTTTAGGTGACAGGAAGGTTCTTATAGTTAGTCCTCAGGAGGTTGAGGGCAATGATATGGAGGTTTATCCAGGTTACAACAACTTCTTTCTGGTGGGCCATGGCAATGAGTTCCTTGATTTTAATAGGGAATCAGTGCAGCAGATAGATTACGGTATGGATTTCTATGCAGCGCAGACTGTCCTTACCCCAGATGGCAGGAGGGTGATGATTGCCTGGATGCAGAATTGGGAGACATGTAATTACGGCAATGATCTGCATGATTACTACGGCATGATGACCCTTCCTAGAGAGCTTAGGATGGATGGTGGATACGTAATTCAACAACCTATCAGAGAGATTGAGAATTACTATAAGGACACCAGAGAGTACAAGGATATAGCCCTATCAGGCAGTCAGACCATGGAGGGGCTTAAGGGCAGAGTCCTTGATATGAGCCTCATGGTACGTCCTAGGAATATGGAATCAGACTATGACTTCATCATTAAGGTTGCCAAGGATGCTAATTATGAGACCAGCATAGCTTTCGATAGCAAGAAGGGTACCATTACTCTAGATAGATCTAAGAGTGGTGTGAGATATTCGTCACTTTCTACCAGAGTGTTTAAGGTGAAGGATTGTACTAAGGAGCTTAAGCTTAGAGTCATTATTGATAAGTATGCTCTGGAGATATTCATTAATGATGGCAAGCAGGCTGCAGCCATGAAGCTTGACACCCCAATCGAGGCAGATGGAATCGTATTAGAGAGTATGGACGATGTAATTGTTGATGTTACTGCTCATTCTTTCTAAGATGCGTTGAGCCATCCCGAGGAACTGTGGTAGAATAATTACAACTAGAGTTGGAAGACATTGGGGGATGGCATGCCACATATTTTTATTGATAACATGAATTTAGAATGTGCTCTCAGACTACTTATAGCAGTAGTCTGCGGAGGGCTCATTGGAATAGAGCGTACACACAGAAGCAAGGGTGCAGGCATCAGGACACATATACTTGTGGCCATGGGCGCTGCACTTTTTGTGATTGTATCTAAATACGGCTTCGTGGATGCGGTTTTTGCAGATAATACATCGGTGGATGTATCAAGAGTAGCCTCCAGCATAGTGGCAGGCGTATCTTTCTTGGGCGCAGGTATCATATTCATGAAGGGCGATAGTGTGCAGGGCCTTACCACTGCAGCTGGTATATGGGTTACAGCAGCCATAGGATTATCATTAGGTGCAGGGCTTTATATACTAGGTGTGGCAGGAACTGTTCTTATTATATTAGTGCAATACATTATGCATAGGGGCCTCATAGTTGGTATGGATGGGGCTATCAGCAGCAAGATAGTGGTATCCATGAAGGATGATTCTAAGGCTTTTGCGGAGCTGCAGGAGCAGCTTAAGGAGAAGCGCATCGAGATATATGGCAGCCATATCAAGAGGCATAAGGATGATACACTTACCTATTATTTGGATGTGCGCATACCACAGAACCTTACAGCCAGAGATCTACATGCTCTTCTTGAGGAGAGCGCTAGCATCAAGTCTATAGGAATGTAGGAGGTGCTTATGATTAATGTAGTCTTTAGCGGTAATTTCGAGATAGAGGTTATTATCAGGATGATCTGTGCCTTAATCAGCGGATTCGCATTAGGGTTTGAGCGCTCTAAGCAGGGCAAGGCAGCAGGTATCAGGACCTATATGCTGGTTGCCATAGGTGCTTGTATATTCGCCATTGCCTCTAAGTATGGATTCTCTGATTTCGTAGGGGATGGCAGGCGAGCAGATGTGTCCAGAGTGGCAGCTAATATAGTTACGGGCGTATCTTTCTTGGGAGCAGGCACCATCACCTTCAGGAGCGATAGAGTGGTGGGTGTTACCACTGCGGCTGGTATCTGGGTAATGGCAGCTGTGGGTACGGCATACGGCTGTGGCATGTATGTGATTGCCATAGTTGCTACTATATATATGGTAATTGTGCAGGGGATATTCCATGATTCCATGACCAGGAGGCTCCATGTGAAAGTGCCTGGCAGGGTGGATGTGACTATGGATACCTCCATTAAGAGTCTTAATAAGGTACTTGATATATTCGATGAGTTCCAGATGGAGGTGGATTCTACAGGCATTGAGAGACATAAGGGAGATTCACTTCTGTATAGCTTCAATGTCAATGTTCCAGAGTCTGTATCTACTATAGAAGTAGTCAATGCACTGTCCGCAATTAAGAACGTTCAGTCGGTGGATATGTAAAGTGGTGACGGACAAATGTCCGCCCTAGAGAAATTTTTTGTTGTAATAGTATATAAATTATAGTATAGTATCAAGAGCGGTCGCTTTAGTTTAGTAAAGTGAAGCTTTTGATACTATTTTTAATATAGAACATTTGTGCTATAATAGTTTAAATAGTATTGAATTAAGGAAGGTTACACATGGATCTATTTGATTACATGAGACAGGAAGCTAAGAAGAAGGAATCGCCACTTGCAGCTAGATTGCGCCCTACCACACTTGATGAAGTGGTTGGCCAGCAGCACATCATTGGCAAGGATAAGCTCCTTTACAGAGCCATTAAGGCAGACAAGCTTTCTTCTATTATATTTTATGGACCACCTGGTACAGGCAAGACTACACTTGCTCAGGTTATTGCCCATACCACATCAGCGGAATTTACATCTATTAATGCCACCACTTCTGGCAAGAAGGATATGGAGGCAGTGGTGGAGGAGGCTAAGCAGACCCTTGGGGCCTATGGCACGAAGACCATCTTATTTATAGATGAGATTCATAGATTTAATAAGGGACAGCAGGATTACCTACTTCCATTTGTTGAGGATGGCACCATCATATTGATCGGAGCCACCACTGAGAATCCTTATTTCGAGGTGAATGGAGCGTTACTTTCTCGCTCAATCATATTCGAGCTGAAGCCTCTTGAGGCCGAGGATATTAAGACTCTTATTATGAGAGCTCTCACAGATGAGACTAAGGGCCTGGGAAGTTACGATGCAGTCATCGATGACGAGGCACTAGAATTCCTTGCGGATATAGCTAATGGTGATGCCAGATCAGCCCTTACAGCCATTGAGTTGGGCGTGCTTACTACAGACCGCGCAGAGGATGGCAAGATACATATTACTATCGACGTAGCCAGCGAGTGTATACAGCGACGTGTTATTAAATACGACAAGGATGGCGATAATCATTATGACACCATCTCTGCATTCATTAAGAGTATGCGAGGTTCTGATCCTGATGCAGCAGTCTACTATCTAGCCAGGATGCTATATGC
>JAILNO010000057.1 GCA_024691465.1 Pseudobutyrivibrio sp.
TTAGCAAGCTGCTTGATAATCTCCCAAGTCTTATCCTTGGAACCATCATTGACGAACATTACTCTAGACTTATCATCAATCTTATCTAGCTCTACTAACTCCTTAATCTTACCTAAGAACATAGGAGCTGTGATTGGAAGTACTTCCTCCTCGTTGTAACATGGAATTACGATGTATAAAATTGGTTTCATAATTATTCTCCTCCGTTGGTTACGCCCACAAGCCTTAGCATTTCTTCGCTCGACTGACACGTCTCGCTTAAGAAATCAAAGAGCTTGTGTACTACCAACTAATTAATATTATTCATAAGACTCCATTATTCGATCTATACGGGTATTATCCCCCCACACAGCCTTGCTATCGTAAGGTCTATCTGGGAATGTACCGTAAGCTAAGCTGATGCCATAGCCCTGGTCCTCAATGAACTGCTCCACTCTGTCAGCCAGCTTCATAGGCTTGCCTGTGCAGCACTCGATGATTCCAAGCACCTCATCCTGCATAGATGCCTTAGCAACCTGCTCGCAGAACAGCTCATAGTCTATGAAATCATACTGGTTCTGGCCTGTAGTAAATGGGAATGTAACATCTCCAGCCTCAGCAGCTGCTGTAAGTTTAGAGAAGATACTGCAGCCCTTATGAGTATTACCTACTATATAGTAACCTCTCAGCCACTGGAGCTTCACACCTGTATCCTTGCACAGTAGCTGTGTAGCCTGTCTGAGGGCATTCTTAGAAATACCATAGAGTGACTGTGGAGCACATGGTGTATCAGCCTTGATACAGCCCTCCATGAAGCCCACCTCATGCATAGTTCCCATGACTACCATCTTGCGAATACCTGCATTGCACATCTTCGCAATGAAATCATAGTGAAATGGAAGATCCTTCATATGATTCTCAGACGCATGTCTGAAGCCATCTCTCCAAGCTAGGTGAATCACCACATCAGGCTTATCAAAGTATCCATATGGATCCTCCAGGCTAAATATATCTGCATCTATGCAGCGAGCTCGCTTATCCACATCCTCTGTATGAAAATCTGTAGCAATGACGTCGGCACCCAAATCAAGCATAGCCTTAACTACGCCTTGGCCTATATATCCATTTGCACCAGTAACTAAATACTTCATAATACTCCTACCTTTAGTCCGCTTGTTACGGTCTCAAGCCTGACATCTTACTCCGCTCCGCTGGACACGCGTCGCTTGAGCAAGAGTCAGAGCTTTATACCTACAAGCTCATCTAAATAATAAATATTAAATCCTATGTACTAAATATTAAACAAATTATCTATCCATGAATGAATACTATATTTACGACGCACCACGTCATCCACTTCATACGGCTTGCCAAGCCACTCCTCACCCGGCAGCTCGAAGGCACTGTAGTCTCCGGATGCCTCGGCGGCGTCAGCCTTAGACGGAAGATCTTCCATGATTACGTCATTAGTTTCATTATAGAACTCGTAGTCACGTAAATAAATGTTATTAGTGACCAACTTGCGCTGGATTCCCAGGGTCTCCATTGTACGCATTGTTAATCCCTGCTGCTTCTCGTGAGCCAGGTCGATGACTGCCCTAGAGTTCTTCACCATGTCCTTAATCTGGTCAGGGGTGAATGGTTCGAAGCTTACGATATCCATATCCAGGTTGCGAACCAGCTTAGGGTCCTTAAGCTTCTTGCCGCGATATACGCTAGGATTGAGATATAGCTTAAGGCACATCTTCTTATCCTTATTGGCCTCCTTGAAGGCCTTGAAATATCTGTATCTGAAAGGGAAGAAAGCGGATACACTTACGTAATCGTACTTGTAATCCTCAGGATCTTCCACATGATCTGCATTGAACTCATCGGAATAGAATAGTGGTAGTAACTCATAGTCCATATCAGACTGAGCTGCATCCACGGAATCGAAGGTGCCTCTCCAATCGAACATCCTACCAATCTCGCCCTTATGGCGCATATTCTCGAAGGAATCCCACGAGTAATAGATTGACTTGCCGCTGGCCTTCAGAGCCTTAAGCTTAAGATCATGTATAGTAAGCTCGCTTAACACATTGCCGCGGATGACTAGCATGTAGTCGTATCCGCCTGCTGGCATCTCCGCCAGAATCTTGTCAGTGAGCTGTTTATTAAATTTATCAAATATATTCTTCTTATGAAAAATACTCTCAAGGTTCTTCAGAATCAAGAACTTAGTCTTCTCAGGCTCCTCATCATAGAAGTGAGGATTGGCCCCACGTGCCACCAGGTCCTTCTTCATCTCATTCTGATATGAATAGAACTTAGGCATGATGATTAATATGTTCTTAGATTTCAAGTCCACCTTGTAGTCGAATTCTGTATTCATTATAACCTCTTTATTGTCTCTTCTGCTTCTCTTCGAATAATCTCAGGATTGAATACCTTACGGAAGCGATAGTACTCCACTGGACGACCGCCATACTCACGGAAGCTGTGGTTAATCTGCTTCACTACACTACCCTCGAAGTCGAACTTGAGCCCCTTATCGTGAGCTCGCTCGATAGACTTGTGCACTAGTGCATCATAAGTCTGTAGCCTAGAGTGCTCTGGAATAGGACCGCCCGCATCTAAGTATAGGCTCTCCTCATCCCACACTAGGAAGCTGAGTGAGAGGACCTCGTCATTTTCTCCTAAAGCGGCGAACACCTCGCCTGCTTCGTGGGCATAGGCTGCTTCGTATATACGATGCCACTGCTCACGAGAAAAAGGTACGGGTAAATCCTGTCTTGCAAAAATCTTCTCATGCTCTGTGTAGAAGGTATCCGCATCGATTGTGCCGAAATGATGCACATTCTTCTCACCCTTGCGAATCATGTTCTTGTACTTGCTGCTGATGCCTGCATCCACAGCTGCCATGTCGCTAGTATCCT
Source organism: Pseudobutyrivibrio sp. (assembly GCA_024691465.1). Next base: position 2,895 of record JAILNO010000057.1, read on the forward strand.
CAATAACATAGGTATAACGTGGAATCACGCTGTATCTGTGCCAAAAGAATGGTAAAAAATTAGTGTATTTATATTGGAACTGCTGCTCGTAGATATCAAGCCCCATACTCTCGATATACTCTATGGCAGCATCACAGATCTCTTCCTCATAGCTGGCGCGCTTAGCCAGGGACTGTGGGTCCTTAGGGTAGCTGACGATCAAGCCATTAGTCTGTGTAAGAGGTGGCTTGGTGATACGTCTCACGCCATTCTTGTCCTCAAGATAATATGGCATAGCAGCCCAGATGCGTCCGCCCTTCTCATAGAGCCACACATCCCAATTGTCAGAGCCTACCACTGCATCCAGCCACCATGGCTTAGAGTAGATGCACACATAATTATCTTGGCAAAATTTATCGAATAATTCCTTATTAGTCATATAATCTCCACTATCTTAATTAGAATAGATACGTCTAGCAATAATCTCATAGTCGAACTGCAACTTCGCAAATGCGAAGGACTTAGCCTTGGTCTGCTCTAGGAGCATAGGTGTCTCAGTG
>JAILNO010000088.1 GCA_024691465.1 Pseudobutyrivibrio sp.
AATTTCAACTGATGTTTTCTCATAAAGAGGAGGTGGATATATTATGAAGATGACATATCAACCAAAAAAGAGACAGAGATCCAAAGTACATGGATTTAGATCTAGAATGAGCACAGCAGGCGGACGTAAGGTTCTTGCTGCAAGACGTGCAAAAGGAAGAAAGAAATTATCAGCTTAGGCCACAGACCATGTGGTCTTTCTTTCTATTTAAAGGAAAATAATTGTTATGGAATTTAGTGAATCTCTCAAAAAAAATAAAGACTTCACTGTTGTATACAGAAGAGGTGTGTCAAAAGCTAATAGGCAGCTTGTAATGTATATATACCATAATAATACAGATCGAAATCGACTTGGAATTTCTGTTAGTAAAAAGGTTGGAAATTCAGTAGTTAGACATCATTTGACGAGACTGATAAGAGAAAGTTATAGACTAAATGAAGAGATGTTTAATAGTGGTTTAGACATTGTAGTCGTTGCAAGAGAAGCTAGTGCTTCTGCTACATTCGCTGAGATTCAAGGATCTTTACTTCATCTTGCAAATCTTCACAAAGTAACTCGTAAATAAATGGAATCATCGTTTCTATTATGTTGAAGAAGCTTTTTATATTTTTAATCAAATTTTATCAAAAATATATTTCTCCAATGAAGAGGACCAAGTGTCCTTATTGCCCAACCTGTTCTGCTTATGGATTAGAAGCTGTTCAGAAATATGGCGCAATTAAGGGCGGTGGTCTTGCTTTGTGGCGAATTATCAGATGTAATCCTTTTTCACGTGGTGGATTTGATCCGGTTCCATAGTAACTGGAGGTTTTACATTGAGCGAACTTTTACTTACTGCCTACGGCGGTTCTATCCTTGGACCTATAGCTAAGCTCCTTGGATGGTTTATGGACAAGATTTATATTCTCCTTGCTAGTATTGGTATTGAGAATATAGCTCTTACAATTGTAGTTTTCACCATTTTTATTTATCTTTGTATGTTCCCTCTTACTTACAAGCAGCAGAAGTTTGCTGTTCTTTCACGTAAGATGCAGCCTGAGATGAAGGCTATTCAGGATAAGTACAAAGGTAAGAAGGACCAGGCTTCTATGCAGAAGCAGCAGGAAGAGACTCAGGCTCTCTATGATAAGTATGGTATTTCTATGGCTGGTAGCTGTGGATATATGCTTATTCAGATGCCTATTCTTTTTGCACTTTATAGAGTTTTCTATAATGTACCTGCTTACATTACATCTGTTAAGGATATTTTTTCAGATCTTACCAGCGGTATTATGGCTACAGATGGTTTTGCATCTACTATGCAGACTATCTATGATAATTCAGGTCTTAAGTTACAGACTGTTCCTGATTTTACATCAACCGATAAAACTGCTGTTTCTAATTTCTTAGTTGATGTTCTATATAAGCTTCCACAGTCTGGATGGGAAGCAGTTACTGAAGCTTTTCCTTCATTAACATCTTCTATCGATACTGTTATTGCTAAGCTTGAACAGGTTAACTATTTATTTATCCTTAATATTTCAGAGACACCAGTTAATCTTATTAAGATGGGCTGGACAGCATCTAGTAAGAATATGGCTCTCGTTATTTGTGCTTTACTTGTTCCACTTGTTTCTTATCTGACACAGATGCTTAATATTAAGCTTACTCCACAGTCTACTGATGGACAGTCAGATCAGATGGCAGCACAGATGAAGACCATGAATCTTATGATGCCACTTATGTCACTTTTCATTGCTTTTACAGTTCCTGTAGGACTTGGTCTCTATTGGATCGCTGGTGCAGTTGTTCGTATTATTCAGCAGTACTTCTTAAATAAGCATTTTGAAAAGATTGATCTTGAAAGTATTATTGAGAAAAATAAAGACAAGGCTGCTGCTAAGGCTGAAAAGCGCGGAATTCGTCAGGCGCAGATTTATGAAGCAGCTCGTATGTCTACTAAGTCTTCAATGTCTGATAAAGCTAACTTAGTTAATAATAATGATGATGTTTTAAAGAACGCTGAAGAGTTTAGATCAAAGGCAAGTTCAAATTCTCTTGCTGCTAAAGCTAATTTAGTAAAAGAATTCAATGAGAAAAATAATAAATAGGGGGCAAATATCAATGGAATACAAAGAGTTCACTGGTAGAACTATTGATGATGCACTTACTAATGCTACTGTTAGCTTAGGAGTTACATCTGATCAGATTAAATATGAAGTTGTTGAAGAAGGTAGTGCTGGTTTCCTTGGCATTGGTTCTAAGGATGCAGTTATTAAAGTAGTTATTTCATCTACTGAAGATCCTAAGGAAGTTGCACTTGAATTCTTAAATGGTGTATTCGAAGCTATGCAGCTTGAGGTTAAGATTTCAATTGATATGGATGAAGCTGAGAATACTCTTCTTATTGATTTAGCTGGTCCTGAGATGGGAGTTCTTATTGGTAAGCGTGGTCAGACATTAGATTCACTTCAGTATCTTACTAATCTTGCTGTTAATCGTTCTTCTGAGAATTATACTAGAGTTAAGATTGATACTGAGGATTACAGACGTCGTAGAAAAGATACTTTAGAGAATCTTGCTAAGAATATGGCAAGCAAAGTTAAGAGAACAAAGAAAGCTGTTACTCTTGAGGCAATGAATCCTTATGAGAGACGTATTATTCATTCAGCACTTCAGAATGATAATAACGTAACTACTCATTCAGAGGGTGAAGAGCCATATCGCTACGTTGTTATTACTCTTAAGAAATAGTTTTTCAAGGGTTAGTCTTTTTAATTAGGCTAACCCTTTATGATTTATTTTAATAATAAAGCATATTAATTAATATTCTTTATTATTAGAATAACTTATGGAGGATATTATGTATCAGTCAGATACAATTTGTGCCATTGCAACATCTATGAATAGTTCTGGCATCGGTGTTATACGTGTCAGCGGTGATGAATCAATTTCTATAGTTGATTCTATTTTTCGTGGTAAGAATAAACTCATAGATTGTGATAGTCATACTATTCAATATGGTCATATATATAATGATTCTGAATTAATAGATGAAGTATTAATTATGATCATGAAAGCTCCTAGAAGTTATACTACTGAAGATGTTATTGAAATAGATTGTCATGGTGGTATCTTAATCTTAAAGAAGATTCTTTCACTTCTTGTTAAGAATGGTGCCAGGATTGCTGAACCAGGTGAATTTACTAAGCGTGCTTTTCTTAATGGACGTATCGATTTATCTGAAGCTGAATCTATTATGGATTTGATTTCATCTAATTCAGAGCTCGCTATGAAGAATTCTATTAAGCAGCTTTCGGGTTCACTTAATAAGATTATTGTTGATCTTAGAGATAAGATTTTATTTGAGACTGCTTTTATTGAATCAGCTCTAGATGATCCTGAGCATTATGATCTAACAGGTTATCCTGATGAGCTTAAGATTAAGACCACGGATATGATTAGTAAGATTGATTCACTTATCGATTCATTCAATTCTGGTCATATTTTAAAAGAGGGTATTAATACTTTAATTCTTGGGAAGCCTAATGCAGGTAAGTCATCACTTCTTAATACTTTATCCAGAAGGGAGCGAGCTATCGTTACTGATATTCCTGGTACTACTCGAGATACTCTTGAAGAACAGATTAGTATTAATGGTGTATCTTTAAATATCATCGATACTGCTGGTATTCGTAAGACTGATGATGTGGTTGAGAAGATTGGTGTTGATAAGGCTATTGATTCAATTGATGATGCTGATTTAATTTTATTTGTACTTGATTCATCTAGACCGCTTGATTCTGATGATGAGTTTATTATTAATAAGATTATTGATAAAAAGTTTATTATTTTGCTTAATAAATCTGACCTCTCAACAGTTATTACAGAGGAAGAAATATGCAATAAGTATAATAAACCTGTTATTTCTTTCTCATCAGTTAGTTTAGATGGTCTTAAGACACTTGAGAGTATGATAACTGATATGTTCTTTAGTGGTCAGGTTCAATCTGATACTACTTTATATATTACTAATTCCCGTCAGGCTGCATGTCTTACTAATGCTAAGACTAGTCTTACTAATGTATTAGCTAGTATTGATAATATGATGCCTGAGGATTTCTTTTCTATAGATTTAATGGATGCTTACAATTTCTTAGGAGAGATTACTGGTGAGACCATTGATGATGATTTGGCTAATAAGATTTTCTCAGAATTTTGTATGGGAAAATAATTTTTTAAGGAGTTAATTAACTATGCCTTCTGTTGAAGAATCATATGACGTAGTAGTCATAGGTGCTGGTCATGCTGGTTGCGAGGCTGCTCTTGCTTCTGCCAGGATGGGACTTAATACAATTTGTTTTACTGTTAGTATGGATTCTGTAGCTTTGATGCCATGTAATCCTAATATAGGTGGTAGTTCTAAGGGACATTTGGTTCGTGAGTTAGATGCTTTAGGTGGTCAGATGGGTATTAATATCGATCACACTTTTATTCAATCTAAGATGCTTAATTCATCTAAGGGACCTGCTGTTCATTCACTTAGAGCACAGGCTGATAAGGCTGCTTATTCATTACAGATGCGTAAGACTATGCAGGAGACTGATAACCTTACACTTCGTCAGGCTGAGGTTACTGAATTAATAGTTGAGGATAAAAAGATACGAGGAGTTAAGACTTTATCAGGTGCTATTTATCATGCTCGTGCTGTAGTTATATGTACTGGTACATATCTTAAGGCTAGATGTTTATATGGTGATGTGATAGAGCACACTGGTCCTAATGGTCTTAAGGCTGCTAATCATCTTACTGATTCATTAATCGCTAATAATGTAGAAGTTAACCGCTTTAAGACTGGTACTCCGGCTAGAATTGATGGTAATTCTATTGATTATTCTAAGATGGAAATCCAATTAGGTGATAATCCAGTCGTACCTTTTTCCTTCAGTACTGATCCTAAGGATGTACAGATAGAACAGGTGCCTTGTTATCTTACCTATACTAATGAGAAGACTCATGAGATTATTCGAGCTAACTTAGATAGATCACCTATGTACTCAGGTGTAATAGAGGGTACTGGCCCAAGATATTGTCCTAGTATTGAGGATAAGGTAGTTCGTTTCGCAGATAAGAATCGTCATCAATTGTTTGTTGAGCCAGAGGGTCTAAATAATAATGAGATGTATATAGGTGGTATGAGTTCTTCTATGCCAGAGGATGTTCAGTATGAGATGTATCATACTGTTCCAGGCCTTGAGCATTGTAAGATTGTTCGTAATGCTTATGCTATCGAGTATGATTGTATTAATGCTACACAGCTTAAAGCTTCTCTCGAGTTCAAAGATATTGATGGACTTTTTGCTGCTGGTCAGTTTAATGGAAGTAGCGGATATGAAGAAGCAGCTGCTCAAGGTATAGTAGCTGGTATAAATGCAGCTCTTAAATTACTAGGTAAGGAGCCTATGATTCTAGATAGGTCTAATTCATATATAGGTGTTCTTATTGATGATCTCGTTACTAAGGAGACTAAGGAACCATATCGTATGATGACATCTCGTGCTGAGTATAGACTTTTACTTAGACAGGATAATGCAGATATCCGCCTCTCTAAGATTGGATACGAGGTAGGATTATTATCTAAGGATAGATACGATCATGTGGTAGAGAAGGAAGCTTTAATTAATGAAGAGGTGGCTCGTGTTAAGGAGATTAATATAGGAGCCAGAAAAGAAGTACAAGAGCTTCTTGAATCTTATGGAAGTATTCCTCTTTCGAACGGAATTAAGTTAGTAGATTTGATTAGGAGACCAGAGCTTGATTATGACAAGCTTGCTCCTATTGATCCAGATAGACCAGAGCTTTCTGATGAGGTAAGAGAGGAAGTTAATATTTATATTAAGTATGAAGGTTATCTTACACGTCAGGAAAAGCAAGTAAAACAATTTAAAAAACTTGAACTAAAATTAATACCAGAAGATATTGATTATGATGATGTATCTAGTCTTCGTATTGAGGCTAGACAGAAGTTAACTAAACTTCGTCCTGCTAATATTGGTCAAGCATCTAGAATATCTGGTGTTAGTCCAGCTGATATTTCTGTATTATTGGTTTATCTAGAAACATACAAAAGTAAAAATAATCATTAATTTCAAGGGTACTTCTATATACCCTTGAAACAATCATTTTTAGGAGATTTATGAGTAGAGATTATTCATATTTAATTAATACATTATCTAATTGGAAATTTGAGTTAGATGATAATCAGATTAAACAGTTAGATACTTTTTATGAAATGCTTATTGAAAAAAATAAGGTTATGAATCTGACAGCTATTACTGAATTCGATGAAGTACTGGTTAAGCATTTCGTAGATAGTTTATCTATATGTACAGTGTTACCAGGAGATGTTAATACTGTTTGTGATTTAGGAACAGGTGCAGGTTTTCCTGGTATACCTATGGCTATCGCTTATCCTAATCTTAAGTTTACATTAGTTGATTCTCTTAATAAGAGAATTAAGTTCTTGCAAGAAGTAGTTGATGCATTGGGTCTTACTAATGTCGAATTGATTCATGCTAGGGCAGAAGAGATTGGTCGTAATAAATCCTATAGAGAGAAATTTGATTTAGTTGTTTCAAGAGCTGTAGCTAATATAGCTACTTTATCTGAGTACTGTTTACCATTAGTTCAGGTGGGTGGTTACTTTATTAGTTTTAAAGCTGGTGATGTAGAAGATGAGATTAAGTCTTCAGGGTCAGCTATTAAGAAGTTAGGTGGTACTTTAGATAATCCAGTTTTATTTACTTTGCCTGATACGGATATTAGTAGATCTTTTCTTATTATTAATAAAGAGAAGAATACTCCTAAAGCTTATCCTAGAAAAGCAGGTACTCCTAGCAAAGAACCATTAAAATAAGTTTCATGTGAAACATAACATGGGGGATTAATGTATGGTTAATGACTTCCTTAAAAAATACCAGGAAGAACTTATTTCTGAAAAGATTCTATTAAAAGAAGATATGGACTTACTTGAGACTAAGATTAAAGAAGAAACGAAATTCTTAGCTTTACTTGAAGAGTCTAATGAATCTTATTTTAAAGAGTTTACTCCTAGAAATATTAATGCTAAGAATATGGAAAAGGCTGAAGAAATTAAGAATAATCTTAAGGACTTACAGTCTGATATGGATGATAAATCTAAGAAGATGAAGTTCTATGATGGTAGATTATCTGAGTTGAATTCTATTATTAATAATACAGTTGTTATTAATAAGCCAGCTAAGATAGAAAATTCTACTAATGAATCTATTACTTTTCAAAGTAATGATTTAAAAAATAGATTATATTCTGTTAAAAATATGATTGTATTAGATCCTTACAGAGCAAAGATTGAATTAGAAAATATAATTTCATCATTATAAAAGTTACTATATCAATATTTAGGAATGTTTCACGTGAAACATTATGAGTTACTATTTTAATAAAACACAAAATATAGTATTTGGATTTCTGAATCAACTTCTATATATTGCTATTTTTATTAAAAAATGTTTCACGTGAAACATTTTTATGACTAAAAATCATGTCTAGATATAGTGATTGATACCCCAATATGTGACTATTCAAACATAATTTCTTGGTAGAATTGAGCATATGGGAATGATATAATTTTAAAAGTTGAAAAGAAAATATTAAATCTAAATAAAGAGGGAGACAACAAATGAAGAGAGTAATTGCAATAGCCAACCAAAAGGGTGGTGTTGGAAAGACAACTACAAGTATCAATCTTTCAGCATGTTTAGCTGAAGCTGGAAAGAAGGTTCTTGTAATAGATACTGATCCTCAGGGTAATGCTACTAGTGGACTTGGTTTAGATAAGGATGAATGTGAGAATACTGTTTATGATTTAGTTCTTGATCAATGTAGTATCAAGGAATGTATGTATAATGTAGAGAATATTCCTAACCTTACAATTATTCCATCAAATGTTGACTTAGCTGGTGCTGAGATTGAGCTTCTCGGTATCAATGAGAAAGAATATATTCTTAGAAATGCAGTTGATTATGTTAAGGATGATTTCGATTATGTAATCATTGATTGTCCTCCATCACTTAATATGTTAACAATCAATGCAATGACCACTGCTGATTCAGTACTCGTACCAATCCAGTGTGAGTACTACGCACTTGAAGGTATCAGCCAGTTGATGCATACAATCGATCTAGTTCAGCAGAGACTTAATCCAAAGCTTAAGATTGATGGTGTAGTATTTACTATGTATGACAAGAGAACTAATCTTGCTTCTGATGTAGTTGATACTGTTAAGAATAATTTAAATGCAACAGTATATCAGACAATTATTCCTAGAAATGTACGATTAGCTGAGGCTCCATCTCATGGACTTCCAATTAATCTGTATGATCCTAAGTCTGCAGGTTCAGAGAGTTATCGTAATCTTGCTAAGGAAATTATCGGAAGAAAGGATATATAATTATGGCAGCTAAAAAGGGAGGATTAGGTAAGGGATTAGATTCTCTTATTGTTAAAAAAGAAGAGGGTATTGTTGCAGTTAATCCAGAACAGCATGGTACTCCAGTTAAGGTTGATATTAATAAGGTAGAGCCTAACAAGCTTCAGCCTAGGAAGAATTTCGACGAAGATAAATTACAGAGCTTAGCAGATAATATTAAGATTCATGGAATTATCAATCCACTAATTGTTCAAGATAGAGATAAGTATTATGAGATAATCGGTGGTGAGCGTAGATGGAGAGCTGCTAGGATTGCTGGCCTCAAGGAAGTACCAGTTATTATTATGAAGCTTAGCGAGCAAGAGTTCGTTGAGATTTCTCTTATTGATAACATTCAGCGTGAGCAGCTCAATCCTATAGAGGAAGCTATGGCTTTTGCTAGACTTATTGATGAGTTCAAGCTCAAGCAGGATGAGGTTGCAGAGAGAGTTTCTAAGAGTCGTACAACAATCACTAATGCTCTTAGATTACTTAAGCTTGATAAGCGTGTACAGGATATGATAGTAGACGAGAAAATTACTACTGGCCATGCTCGTGCAATGCTTGCTATTACAGATTTAGATAAACAGTATGAATTTGCTGAGAAGGCATTCGATGAGAGGATGTCTGTTCGTGAAGTAGAGCGAGAGGTTAAAAAGCTCCTCAATGATAAAGCATCTGATAAGAAATCAAAGGCTGTATCTGTAGATCCACAGCTTCAGGCTGTATACCATGAGACTCAGGAGAAGCTTAAGGGTGTTCTTGGAACTAAGGTATTTATTAACGCTAAGGATAATAAGTCAGGTAAGCTTGAGATTGAGTATTACTCTCAGGATGAGCTTAACAGAATAGTTGATTTACTAGAATCTATTAAATAAACATATGTTCGAACGGAGAATATGAAGATGATTGAACAATACTTAGGAATTAGTACAGATTACGTAATTATAGGACTTGCAGCACTAGTTCTTATAATGATGATACTTCTATTAGTATTCATCATTCAGATGCACAAGCTCAAGAAGAGATATAAGATATTTATGCAGGGCTCTAATGCTAAGTCACTTGAAGATACTCTTATATATAGATTAGAGCAGGTGGATGAGCTTATTGAAGCTAATGCAAGTAATGAGAGAAATATCGATGCAATCTTTAAGAATATGAAGGATTGCTTCCAGAAGATAGGACTTGTAAAATATGACGCATTTAATGAGATGGGTGGTAAGCTTAGCTTTTCTCTCTGTCTCTTAAATGAGAAGAATACAGGATTCATAATTAATGCAATGCATTCTAGAGAAGGATGCTATACTTATGTTAAGGAAATTATAGATGGCAATTCTATAATTCAGCTTGCAGATGAAGAAGAGCAGGCACTAGAACAAGCTTTAGGCGGTATGTAATGCACAAATATTTACCAGCAATTGGATTTAGCAAACTTAATAAGAATTCACTCAATGCTTTATTGCAAGAGATATCTCTACGTCCTGATTACCAGGAGTCAGCAATTGATTTCGAGGGTAATCAGTTTGTGGAGCTTAGATATATGGTTGCTGATAATGTAGGATTAGTTATTCGTGGTATCTATGATGATAACGATGAATTTATACTAGATTATTATTATCCATCTTACTTTGGTGAGTCTATTTCACTTAAGAATGATGTAGATGTTATAAAGCAGACAGATAAGGAGAACTACCAGGTCATGGTTGATGAACTAAGACTTGGTGTTAATCTTATATTTCAGCTTCAGAATATGGGTGAGTTTCTCAGAAGGAATATTATGGCTGGTAAGACAGCAGATAGAGAGATTAAGCTATCAGCACTATCAATCGATGGTAAGATAATTCTTCCTGTATATTCTAATGAGAAGAGCCGTATCAAAGAGAAGATGAATAATGAGAAGAGAATCAATCTATTTGAGCAGGCGAGAGAGGGTAATGAAGAAGCTCTTGAGAGCCTCACTATGGATGAAATCGATCTCTATCAGAAGATTAGCAGGAGAGTTGCCAGGGAAGATATCTTAAGTGTGGTAACTTCGTATTTCATGCCTTATGGTATTGAGAATGATAAGTATGAGATTCTAGGTGAGATTATTGATGTTAAGACTGCTGTTAATCATCTCACTATGGAAGAGATGTACATACTAGTAGTTGAGTGTAACGATGTAACATTAGATTTATGTATCAATAAGGACAATCTATATGGAGAGCCTATGGTAGGCCGACGTTTTAAAGGTGTAATTTGGCTGCAAGGAAGTGTTGATTTTTCGTAACCTTTAGATTACAATTTAATGGTTGCAAATAAACATGTTCCTATAGCTCAGCTGGATAGAGCGTCCGCCTCCTAAGCGGAAGGCCGCGCGTTCGAATCGCGCTAGGAACGTTTAATTAAGAAGGAAGCCTTTTGGGCTTTCTTTTTTTATTTTGTTACACAAATTAACCACACAAATGAGGTAAAATACATTAAAATGAAAAGTAGTCTAGCATTTGCAAATATTGTATAATCAAAGTAATAGAGATATTTAATGATATATGCATGAAAGGGTACTTCTTCAGATTTGAAAAAATATAATCTAAGAGGAGGACTAACATATGGCGGAATTATTATTAACTAAGGAACAGCAGGATACACTTGGTGAGATAGCTAATATCAGTATGGGTTCATCAGCTACATCGCTTAGTGCACTTTTAAATAATTTAAAAGTAGATATTACTACACCTAAGATTGATTTAATTCGTAAAAGCGAATCATTAGATGACTATCACAATGTGTGTGTATTGGTACATATCAATTATGTAAAGGGCCTATCAGGTAGCAATGTATTGATTCTTAAGGAAAACGATGTAAAAGTCATTGCTGACTTAATGATGGGTGGAGATGGAACCAATACGGCAGGTGAGGTAGGCGAGTTACAGCTTTCTGCAGTATCTGAGGCTATGAATCAGATGATGGGTAGTGCGGCTAGTTCTATGTCACAATTACTCAATAGAGTAGTGGATATTTCACCACCAAAGACCGATAATATTGATGTAGAGAGTGTAAAGATATTTGAGAAATTATTTGAATCTCCAGAGAGGGACTTTGTAAAAGTAACTTTCGATCTAAAGATAGGTACAATAGTAGATTCAGTTATGGTTCAGCTATATCCAATCTCATTTGCAATGGATATGGTATCTCTATTCGAAAGAAAAGATAACTAGGGGGCGCAATGGAAGAGAACGCTAAAAAGATTCAACGAGAAATAGCAAAAGACAAAATTCAGATTATTTTATCAAGCATAGCTGTGGCTGTGTTAATTGTGATGGAATTGTATATCATGATTAATTTCAAAAGTAACTTTATGGCCATGGCCATTGGTATACTTCTGATGATAGTCGGTTTATTTTTCTTGATAAGTGCATTGATGGATATATCCTTAAAGCAGAAAGATATGGAACAAGAAAAATACGAGGAAATCTATAACGCACAGAAGGCGTCTTACCTTGTAATTAAGAAGAGCTTTGATGAAATGGATCAGAGGCTTCGCAATATCGAGCAGAATAGCTCACTTCCAGCTGAGGATATTATTAACGCACAGAAGGCAGTTGCTAAGGTAACTATCTCTAGAAGCAAGGAGAATACAGATGCATTAATGAACTCAAATGATGAGCTTATTAATCAGTTAGTTAATATCCAGGCAAAGATTGATAGTAACAATAGTCAGATGATTGAGAAGCAACAGTCCCTTTTAAAGGAAAGTAACTTCGATATCCAACAGAAGATTATTCAGCTTACATCACAGATATCTAATATAGAGGGCAGAATTCAAAATGGTGTACCTGTAATGGCTGCACAGCCTATGCAGATGAATGTACCACCAGTTATGCCTGCACAGCCTATGGAGACTCCTGTAGAGAGCATGCCAGTTGAAGAGAATATACCAGAAGAAATTCCAATGGAAGAAACTCCTATGGAAGAGGTACCAGCAGAAGATTTGGGATTAGATCTTGAGTCAGCTGAAGTGGCATCAACAGAAGACTTAGATTTAGGATTAGAGGAAGCTCCAGCAGAAGACTTAGGAGTAGATCTAGATG
>JAILNO010000165.1 GCA_024691465.1 Pseudobutyrivibrio sp.
AAAATAGAAGCAGTTTATAATGTGAACTGGGCACGCGGAGCCATGGACGGCGCAGCGAGCCTTAAAATGAAACGGACTGATTTTTAAGGCGGTGCCCATTCACAAATAAACTGCTTCGTAATTTTACTTAGCAAACGGGTCAGGGAAGCAGTTGCCCTATAAGTTTTGTAGAAGCTTCTTGTAGTTTACACTGGTGTCTGTCCCCTACATACAATCCCTTCGAATTGCAAAACCAGTGAAAAGACGCCCACTTTAAGCTCCCTTTTGACCCTAAGAAAATCTATAATCCTTGCGCTGTCAGGCGCAAAAAGAGGTACGGCGCCGGGCAGGGTGGGTTGGGGCTGGAATTACAAAAATTGTTGAAATTGTATAAAATTACGAAAAAATAACGAAAACGGTTGATTTATTACGAAAAAGTTTTTATAATCCTCAAGTGTGTAATTTAGAAAGAGGTTATTTATGTTATTAAAAGGCAAGAAGAGTTTAGTAGTTCTTACGTTGATCGTATCTTTTTTCGTAGGTGGTATGAGCACATCAATTACTGCGAAAGCAGCTAGTCCATATGCTTTATATGTTAATAGAGGTGCCAATACAGTTACTGTTATGTCTATGGATGCTACGGGACAGTATACAGTTCCTGTTAAGGCTTATGTTTGCTCGGTAGGGGCTAATCCTGAGGATACTCCTACTGGTGTGTTTGCAACTTCAGATTATTATGAGTGGAGACAGTTGTTTGGCAATAGTTATGGTAGATATGCTATCAGATTCAATGGCCATATTCTTTTCCATTCAGTTCCATATGCTTCTCAGAATGTTAATTCATTGAGGGGTAATGCATTTAATATGCTTGGAGAGGGAGCATCTCAGGGATGTGTCAGAATGGCTGTAGGTGATCTTAAGTGGATCTATGATAATTGTAAGGCTGGTACTCCAGTGGTTGTGTATGATGATGCAGCTAATCCAGGTCCTCTTGGCAAGCCATCGGCTGTTAAGCTTGATGTGAATGCGGGGCTTATTGGCTTTGATCCTACTGAGGAGGCAGCTTATAATCCTTGGATGAATCTGGTGCCTAATCAGTATCTTAAGCAGGATTCAGGCGATGGAGTTATTCATGGTTTCGTGGGTATGAATGAGGAAGTGCTTAAGCAGTATATCGGTGCTAGATATAGTGATGGTACTGAGATTCCTACCTGGAATTATTCTATCCAGATTAATGGTAATTACAATCCTTATGCTTCAGGTACATATGTGGTATGGGTTAAGGTTGCTGATAATAAGGGATATACTTCTGTTGAGAGACAGTATACTATTCAATTATAAAAAAGAGCTTTGCTATGATTTCATAGCAAAGCTTTTTTAGATTCGTTTCTTGCAGATGTCCTCGAGACAGCAGCGGTCACAGTATGGAGCGGTGCGAGCAGTGCAGATGGCTCTGCCGTGGTCCACCAGACGATGACATAGTTCGTTGCCTTCTTCGGGAGGGATGATCTTGCGTAGGGCCATCTCTACCTTGGTAGGCTCCTTTATGTTGTCCACGAGACCTATACGGTTGGATAGGCGTATGGCATGGGTGTCGGTGACGATGGCTGGCTTGCCAAATACGTCCCCTAGGATCAGGTTGGCTGACTTGCGGCCTACACCTGGAAGCTTAAGCAGGGCCTCCATGGTGTCTGGCACCTGACAGTTGTATACTTCCTTAAGCATGCGCATGCAGGCTACTATGTCTCTGGCCTTGGACTTGCCTAGACCGCAGGGGCGGACGATGGATTCCACATCGGCCACATCAGCATAGGCTAGGGCTTCGATAGTGGGATACTTGGCATATAGATTAGGGACTATTTCATTGACTCTGGCATCGGTGCACTGGGCTGCCAGTCTGACACTGACTAGGAGCTTCCATGCATCATCGTAGTCCAGGGTACAGTCCGTATATGGATATTCTTTTTTGAGTCTGTCTATTACTAACAGAGCTAGTTCTTTTTTCCTCATAGGTTACCTGCTGTTCTAGTACTTTGTGATTAATTGATTATAAGGCCTAGAGCGGTTTTAAGTCAAAGAGATTGGTGAAAATTAACATGTAAATGCTAATTTAACAATAGTACCTTTGGCATATGGCTTTATTGAAAATAACCCCACGTTATGTTACAATCGTGGAGGTTTTTAAGAGATTTAATCTGATTGTGATTGGAGAGTTTAATATGGAAAGTTATAAGTCAGAATTTATAGAGTTTATGGTGGAGTCTGATGTCCTGAAGTTTGGTGATTTTACATTGAAGTCTGGGCGTAAGTCTCCTTTTTTTATGAATGCAGGTGGGTATGTAACAGGTAGTCAGCTCATGAGATTGGGCGAGTATTATGCTAAGGCTATACATAATGCATACGGAGATGATTTCGATGTGTTATTCGGACCAGCCTATAAGGGTATACCACTTGCTGTTATTACAGCTGAGGCTTTCTATAAGCTATACGGTAAGGAGATTAAGTACTGCAGCAACCGTAAGGAAGCTAAGGATCACGGTGCTGATATGGGTTCACTTCTTGGATATAAGATTCAGGATGGTGATAGAGTAGTTATGATCGAGGATGTTACTACTTCTGGCAAGAGTATGGAGGAGACAGTTCCTATCGTACGTGCACAGGGTGATGTAACTATAGTAGGTCTTATGGTTTCACTTAACCGCCAGGAGGTAGGTCTCTCTGGTGACAAGTCTAAGACAGCTCTTAATGAAGTAGCTGAGACATATGGATTTAAGACTGGTGCTATCGTTTCCATGGATGAGGTAGTTGAGCATCTATATAATAGAGAGTGCCAGGGTAAGGTAGTTATTGATGATGAGATGAAGAGTCGCATCGATGCATACTATAAGGAGTATGGAGTACAGTAATGGCTAGAGGACGTTTCCACAGACGTAATTCATATGGCAATCAGCTGAAGGCATTGCCTATTGAGGCTATGTATGCAGCTGGAGTGTCACTTTTTTCATTGATAGTATTCGGAGCAGTTATTGCAATCTCAGTCTATATGGCTGGTGAGACACCTAGATGGGTAGGTGGCATAGGAACTCTAGGATTCCTGGTTGCACTGTGTGCTCTCATATTTAATATTGGTCAGATGAAGACCAAGACAGAGTTTAAGTATCGTATTGTTTGTTTAAGTATCAGTATACTAGCCATGGTTATCTGGATGGCTACACTGATAGTTGGTTTAGTTAGAGGATAGATTTATGAGTAATTCTTTTTATAAAGAGACAGATGATATAATCGAGCGCTTTGAGCTTGCTACAGAGCGTATCTCTCAGATTAAGGATGATAAGGAACTACCTGAGCAGCTTCAGGCTTACTTTAATCAGGTGGCAGATTATGTCATGACAGTGCTTCCTGTTATGGAGCGCGCTATCGATGGCACTATCGGTGAGCGCACTATTGAGCAGTGCCAGGCTGATAATGACGCCATCTTTGCTATCTATGAGTCTGAGACTTATGAGAAGAGCTTCCTTTGCCCTACTTATGCAGTGGCAGAGCTTGGTCAGGAGTTGGGCGGAGTTCTCTCGGCAGTATTTTATAAAGTTACTAATATCGTTCAGGCTGCTTTTGCAGGTAGGGTAGACAGATTCACTATCTACTGTGAGTTACTTCTTCAGGTGTATGGCCTATGCCAGATGGAGGAAGAGGATAAGTATCGCAGAGAGAGTGTGGTGGATGCTCTCTATTCATTTACCCATGATTACAGCCAGATGTTCATATCAGAGAGTCTTATCAGCATGATTGACCCTGATTATGATTTCTATACTAATATCATTATGAAGGATGATCTCTCAGATGATAGATATATGTACAAGTATGGTATGTATATCGGACCTAATGAGAGACAGATTGCAGCTCACCTTAGGAGCATGCCACATGAGGATGTGGTAGCTATGGCCCGCACTTATGTGGAGGGCTATATCAAGGGATTCGAGACCACCTGCAAGGATATCTCTATTAAGGATACAGTTGGTGTGGAAGCGCCAGTTGGATTCGAGCTTATGACCAGGGAGGCCATCAGATTATTCGATGAGGCAGGTCTGGCATCTACTGTTAGATTCGGTGGTACCACCTCTCGTAACCTTTATTCTTCAGTGCCTAATAAGCAGTGTGAGTACGACCATAAGGATGATAGGGCATACTACTGGGATAAGGGTATGGCAGATAGGATGCTTGAGGTTCAGAAGAACACTCTTGAGAAGCATAAGGATCTGGCAGCTGTATATGGTGGTCCTGCGGTTATTGAGACCTTTGGTGAGGTTCCATTCGAGCCTGTTAACAGAGAGGCTAATGCATCATACACTGAGAAGCAGGATGAGCTTAATGTATATTACATGAGCAACAATGGCCAGATTACCAATCAGTACATTAAGGGTGAGGAGCGTAGCTTCACTATTATCTCTTATCCTATTCCTGAGATTGGTAAGGATTTCGAGGCTATATTTAATGAGACTGTTGCTGTTAATACCATGGATTATGAGTTATATAAGACCATCCAGCAGCATATTATAGATGTGCTTGATCAGGGTGATACTGTTCACGTCACTGGTCGAGGAGACAATCACACAGATATTACAGTTAAGCTTCACAAGCTGGATGACCCAGCTCATCAGACTAATTTCGAGAATTGCGTAGCTGATGTCAATATCCCTGTAGGTGAGGTATTTACCAGCCCTGTGCTAGAGGGTACTAATGGTGTGCTTCATGTTACACAGGTATATCTCAAGGGACTTGGCTATCGCAACTTAGAGCTTACATTTACCGACGGTAAGATTACTTCTTATACTTGCAGCAATTTTGCTGAGGAGTCTGAGAACAAGAAATATATCTACGACAATCTACTTTACAAGCATGAGACACTTCCTATTGGAGAGTTCGCAATTGGTACTAATACCAGAGCTTTCATGATGGGACAGAAGTTTAACATAGCTGATAAGCTTCCTATTCTCATTGCTGAGAAGACAGGTCCTCACTTCGCAGTGGGTGACACTTGCTATTCTCACTCAGAGGATGTACCTATGTACAATCCAGATGGTAAGGAGTGTATTGCTCGTGATAACTCTTGCTCAATCCTTCGCAAGGAAGATATGTCTAAGGCATACTTCAATTGTCACACAGATATTACTATTCCTTACTTTGAATTAGGCGATATCACTGTACATACAGCTGATGGTCGCAAGCTTCCTGTTATAGAGCAGGGACGCTTCGTGGTTCCTGGCACAGAGGAGCTCAACAAGGTACTGGATTAATAATAGATTAAATAACCTGGAGGATAATGTTATGGCAAAAGTTTCAATTGTTATGGGAAGCGACAGCGATATGCCTATTATGGCTAAGGCTGTGGAGATTCTTGAGAGATTCGGCGTAGATTACGAGATTCGTATTATCTCAGCTCATCGTGAGCCAGATATTTTCGTAGAATATGCTAAGACCGCTAAGGATAGGGGTGTACAGGTAATTATTGCAGGAGCTGGCAAGGCTGCGCATCTACCTGGTATGTGTGCTGCTATTTTTGAGGGCCCAGTCATCGGTATCCCTATGAAGACCAGCGACCTAGGTGGAGTGGATTCCCTCTATTCAATTGTTCAGATGCCTACAGGCGTTCCAGTGGCTACTGTTGCAATCAACGGTGGTGCTAATGCAGGTATCCTCGCAGTTAAGATGCTTGCTATGACAGATACTGTCTTAGCAGGCAAGCTACATGATTTCATCGTGGACCAGAAGGAACAGGTGGAGTCTAAGGAC
>JAILNO010000229.1 GCA_024691465.1 Pseudobutyrivibrio sp.
ATAGATGAGAGGACTCAACTCTTTAATGAGGATGCTTTTAAGAGATATCTATTAGAGCTGGAGAGGATGAAGCACACTAGCATGCTGGCCTTCACCATCAAGAATTACACAGAGTTGCGTGAGATATACGGCGCCAATCAGATGGATGCAGGTATATCCATGATAGGCAACTTCTTGAAAAAGAGCTTCCCTAAGGCAATATGTTTCTACCACCGTAAGGGCAGATTCGTCATCATGACTAAGCCTGATGTTAATCAGGATGCTATGATTGAGATCATCTCTGAACGATTTGGTAAGTCCTGGGCAGCAGTTGATGTGGAGTTGTACTTAGAGGTATGCTTTGCTAAGATGGATGCATGCTATATCAATTATGATAAAGATACTATCATATATACTCTTGGTAATGTGGCATCCAGAATGGAGACAGATATCGAAAATACGATATACCTCATCACGGATACTGACTTGCATCAGATGGAGGATAGTAAAAATGTACGAGTAGCCCTTGAGAACGCAGTCCGCGATAACAAGGTGGAGGTGTTCCTGCAGCCTATCGTGGATGCTGGCGACTACAGTCTGGTGGGAGCCGAGGCACTGTGCAGAATCAGGGATGCTAAGGGCAATATAGTCCCACCTGGTGAGTTCATCAGCGTGGCTGAGCGCAACGGTCGTATCATCCAGCTGGGTGAGCTGGTATTCGAGGAGACCTGTCGCTTCCTTGCCACCTACGATATATATGCCATGGGAATTAGTTGGATCAATGTGAATCTGTCAGCACTGCAGTTCCTCAAGAGTGATCTGCCAGAGAATTTCGAGCACATCGCTAAGGAATACGGCGTGCCACCAGCACGTATCCACCTAGAGATTACTGAGGCGGCCATCATCGATGAGGCCACCATGGAGGCTCAGATATCCCGCTTCATCAGCAAGGGATTCGCTTTCTCGCTGGATGATTACGGCACAGGTTACTCCAATGCATCACGAATTAACAAATTCGCATTTACGAATATTAAGATAGATATGAGTGTAGTATGGGATTATATAAATTCACCTAACATCATATTACCTATGATGATCAAGTCCTTCAAACGTATGGGTTACACTGTCACAGCCGAGGGTATCGAGTCTGAACAGATGGGACAGTCTATGCGAGAGCTGGGCTGCGACTATCTGCAGGGCAAGCACTTCGCTATGCCGCTGCCTATACCTGAATTCATTGAAAGATACGGAGAATAATTAATGAAAGTACTAGTATACAATCTGATGTTTAATAAGCTGGCGGCCACCACTAAGGCCTGCAGCGCCTTAGGAGCTGAGCTCATCCAGATCAAGACTGACCAGCTCCACGACTCCATCGAGTCCCTGACAGGAGTAGGCCCTAACATCAAGCCTGGCATGGACGGGAACATGGTCCCTAAGGAGCTCATGGTATTCTCAGGCTTCACCAGCGATGACATGGAGCGATTCCTCACCACCTACAATTCCACTGGAATCCCTAAGGTCATCTTCAAAGCCATGGTGACCCCCATCAACCTGCGATGGAGCCCAGCATACCTATATGAACATCTGATAGATGAAGTGAATTCTTAAGCGGCCTATGGGCCGCTTTTTTGGTGGGACTGTAATTTGCAGGCTACACATTAGCCCTGAAATGTGGTAAAACATAATAAGAGGATTAGAGATAGAGATTGAGAATTAATAGATTAAAAGGAGACGAATAATGTATTCTCAATCAGACAGATATCGTAAAAAGAGACGCAGGAAGAGAACTGCTGCGAAGATACTATTCCTATCAGTGGAGCTATTACTTCTGGTGCTGGTACTATACGTAGGGAAGCTCGTATTTTTTCCGAAGGACCCAGTGGAGGTGGCTCAGGAAATCGAAGAGGAGGAGAGCTATCCAGATTGGATCGATGTGGAGTACCTGGATGAGGGCAATCCTTCCAGGACAGGAGAGCAGCTGGACGGCATCAACGACATAGTGGTGCACTATGTGGGCAATCCAGGCACCACCGCTAGGCAGAACTGGAGCTACTATAACAAAGAGGATTCATGTGTGTGCTCCCACTTCGTGGTGGGCCTAGACGGCGAGGTGATCCAGTGCCTGCCCCTATATGAGAAGTCCGAGGCCAGCAACCACAGGAACCACGACACCATATCCATCGAAGTGTGCCATCCGGGCGAGGACGGCAAATTCACCGAGGCCTCCTACGACGCCCTGGTGAAGCTAGTGCAGTGGCTCATGGATGAGTTCCATCTTTCCTCCGACCATGTGATTCGCCACTACGACGTAACAGGCAAGATCTGCCCTAAGTACTTCGTGGAGCATGAGGACGCCTGGGAGCAGTTCAAGAAGGATCTGGATGATTAGCCTGAGATAATGACAATTCTCACTTGTTAAATTCATCAGGAAACTATAATCTATAAGAGAACAATAGCTAAAAGTGTTAATAGTTTTTATAGAAGGAGTAGTTATGAGTAGTAAGAGATTATACAAGAGTAGAGATAAGAAACTCTGTGGCGTGTGCGCAGGAATCGCAGAGTACATTGGAATAGACCCAACAATCGTCAGATTAGCATGGGCGCTTCTAGTATGTTGCGCTGGTACAGGAATCGTGGCATACATCCTAGCTGCCATCATCATGGAAGACGAACCAGATTATATGTAAGAGTTAAGCTGTGTAGGTATCTACACAGCTTTTTTATTGCAGCGCTCTTTCTGATTCCCACTTAACAGTAGAATCTCCTCAACCACTGCACATCGCATCAACGTATGCCAACTTACTCACTTGGGGTGGATTAATAATCATGAAATGATACAATATAGAAATGAGGCATGTGGGGACATGCATTAGTGGGGATAATTATGAGACGTTTATTCGGGGGAATAATTAAGTATTATAATGCACATATTTGGTGCCAATTCATATCGCTGTATATCGTGGCGGTTATTGGCACTGCGTCTATTTTCCAGCTTTTTTTGAAGACTTCTTATTACAATATCCTGTTATCATCCCAGACCAGTATGGAGACTTCGGTACTTAATAGTGCCCAGAGTAATATCAATACACAGCTAGCAGATTATATTAATGTGGGAGCCATGATGGCGACCTCAGATGATATTTGTACAGCTATCGATTGGTATGAGAAAGAGAGTAGCTCTACCAATAAGAATATTATTCAGACTCTATTTAATTCCGCAGCTAGGAATTCAGGTAAACTGGTTTCCATGGCAGTAGTCAGAGAGAGTGGATTGTTATATCAGTGCAATACATATAAGACTGGTAATAGAAAGATGTGGGAGGCATCAGATACAAAGTATCTGAAGCAGGCATATGCTGAGGTTCAGGAACGAGTCGAGAGTGGTGAGTTGCCTAGATGCGTAATAAAGACCAATGGTGTGGAGAAGCTTTCCAATAATGATTTAGCAGTGTTTCATATATTCGTACCAATACTTGGTAACACATATAAACTTGATAGTTATGATAAGGTGCTATGTCTTACTTTTAGTAGTGACGTATTTACAGATTATCTCGATTACATAGAAGCCAGCGATATAGATTATTTATTTGGATATATTACTGATGCTAATGGCAATATCATATGTCATTCGGATAGTACATATCTGTGGACCAGTGATGAGGAGTATATCAGATCCAATGACATAATTAAGCAGAGCGCTAATGTTCCGATCTCACAGTGGAATCTGAATGTGGCTTACAATGAAGATGCTTTATGGAAATATATAGATGGAATATTCAATAGGGCCATGCCTATATATGCCGTGATGCTTCTCGTACTATGCTTGGTAATTTACCTAGTAATTAACCGTATACTTAAGCCGGTTAGGAAGATTAAGAAAGCTATTACGCATATTACTCAAGAAGAGAAGCGACATGTTATGACTATTAGTGGAACTAATGAGATATGGCAGTTGGCCATGACGTATAATGACATGCTGGGAGATCTTGAAGAGAAAGAAAAAGAAGTGGAAGTCAATCATGAGCAGGCTATGATTTATCTCTCTAGACAACATGAAGCAGAGAGAGAATCGCTTGAGACTCAGATTAATAGCCACTTCATATGTAATACTCTTAATACGATTAATTATGAGGCTATCGAGAATGGCAACTACAGTGTCTCAATCCTAATTAAGAAGCTGTCTAATATATTAAGATACTCTTTCGATCAGAAGAGTCAAAATGTATTCTTCTTCCAAGAATTCTCATGGATAGAGCAGTATCTGTATCTTATGAAGGCCAGGTTAGAGGATGTATTCTCATATGAGATATATTTAGATGAAGAGATGGGCAACTATCCATGCTGTAAACTGATGTTGCAGCCATTTGTTGAGAATGCAATTCTACATGGATTCGAAGGAATAGAAGAAGGCGGAATCCTTAAGATAAATGGTGTGGAGAATGGAGATAGATTAGAGGTAACCATTTCTGACAACGGTAATGGTATGACGGAGGAGACTGCTAGTCTTATTAATGATATCTTCGATGGCAAAGAAATTGACTCAAGCCATTTGGGAATTGGTATTGAGAATGTATATGCCAGAATTAAATTATATTATGGCGATGATGCACTCATGTCGGTACAGACTAAGCTAGAAGAAGGAACAGAGTTTAAGTTCAGCTTCCCTAAGAAGAAGCTGGCTTAGAGGGAGGGGAAAATATGCGAATAGTATTAGTTGAAGATGAGCAGAGAGCTCGTAGAGGTCTGAAGAATTTGATACAGATGGTGTCGGATGATTGTGAAGTGGTGGCTGATGCTGCAGATGGAGAAAAGGCATTAGACCTTATTAGTAAGTGTAAGCCTGAGGTGGTTTTTACAGATATTAAGATGCCTAAGATGGATGGAATCCAACTTATAAAAGAAGTTAGAAAAGAAGATCCTACTATTAAATTCGTAATAGTGAGTGCCTATGAGGAATTCGATTACGCAAGACAAGCGCTATCGCTAGGAGTTACTGAATATCTAGTGAAGCCTCTAATTATGGAGGATGTAGAGAAGGTAGTTAACAAACTAGAGCAGATTGATATGGAAGTGGAAGAAAGGGATAAGGATGATGAGGATATTCATCCACTTATTAAGAAGACGCTCAAGATGATTGAGAAGAATTATTCCTCTCATATGTCACAGAAGGATGTAGCGGCGGAACTTAATATCACACCTGAATACTTTTGCAGTCTCTTTGCTAAGGAGATGGGAGAAAGTTACGTAAAGTATATTAAGAGATATAGAGTAGAGGTAGCTAAGACACTTCTGCTACATGGAGATGTATCTAAGGATGATGTGGCTGAGAAGGTTGGATACACTGATACTAAGTATTTTGGTAAGGTATTCCACGAGGTGACGGGCTACAGTATTTCAGAATTTCTACATCAGAATCTGTAAGAATTTGTATTAACTAAAAAGGGACAGTTTTAAGAAATAGCTTAAAATTGTCCCTTAAATTTTTCTCCAAATCTTAAATTTTGACATGAAAATCGGGGTGAAATCTTAAGAATGACAGTTATTTAAACTGAGGATAAAAACTATACTTCAGTTATAACAAAGGACATCCCGTGGGGGGATACAGGAAGGAGATATGTATGAGAAAAAAGATTGTTTCAGCATTACTTTCACTTGGAATGGCAATGTCACTTTTTGCTGGTTGTGGTTCATCTGCTCCAGCAGACACTTCATCAACTACTACAGATGAAGCTGCTACAACTGAGGGGGATACATCTTCAGATGGTAGACCAGAAGTTACAGTATGGCATTATTTCGAGCATGAGGCAGAGGCTCTTAACGAGGTAGCTGACAAGTACAATGAGTCTCAGGACAAAGTTAAGATTACATGTACTTATGTTTCAAGAGACGAACTTATGAATCAGTACACAATCGGTGCTGTATCAGGAGAGCTTCCTGACATCGGTATGGTAGATTCACCTGATATGTCTTCATACATCGCACTAGGTGTATTCGAGGATATTACAGATGAGCTCAATGAATGGGGCGAGCTTGATAACTTCTATGAAGGACCACTTAGCAGTTGTATGGATGCTGATGGCAAGATCTACGGATTACCTAACAACTCTAACTGTTTAGCTCTTCTTTGCAACATGGATATCTTAGAGGCTAACGGATTCACAGAGCCACCTAAGACTTGGGACGAATTCTATGAGGTAGCTAAGGCTTGTACAGATACTTCTAATGATGTGTATGGATTCGCAATGAGTGCTATCAGTAATGAGGAAGGTACATTCCAGTATATTCCATGGTTATATGCAGCAGGTGGTAATGTATCTGATTTAGATTCAGCTGAGTCTATCGAAGCATTAGAGTTCCTTGGTAAGTTCGCTGATGAAGGACTTATGAGTAAGGAAGTTATTAACTGGGGCCAGGGTGATGCACTTAATGCATTTGCAGCAGGCAAGGCAGCTATGCTTGAGTCTGGTACATGGCAGATTTCTCAGATTGATAGTGGTGACGTATCACTTTGCACCGACAATTACAAGTTCGCATTACTTCCAAAGAATAAGCAGAATGCATCTGTTATTGGTGGTGAGAACTTCGGTATCTGCACAGGCACACAGTACAAGGAAGAATGCGTTGATTTCCTTGAGTACATGATGACAGCAGAGAACAATGCAGATTGGTGCGAGATTGCAGGTAAGCTTGCCGTTAGATCTGATGCAGCTACACTTAAGGATTTCTGGACAGACGATGAAAGATACGCTGTATTTAATGATTCTATGAATTATGCAGTAGCTCGTGGACCTCATCCAGAGTGGCCTTCAATCTCAGAGGCTATCTACACTGCAGAACAGGCAGTACTTATCGGCGAGAAGGATGCTACATCGGCGCTGACTGAAGCAGCATCTAAGGTAGATCCTATCTTAGAAGCAACACCTATCGCAGAATAATTAATTAGATTAATTGATATAGCCAGGCGTCACCGTCTGGCTATATCTAAAAAGAGGGATAGTTATGTTCGGAAAAAAGATACGACAGAGAGACAAAGAGGGATATGCTTTTATTTTACCTGGAGTAATTTATATACTTGTAATTCTAGGCTATCCACTCATATATAACGTAGTGCTGAGTTTGAAAAATACTAACGTCAAAAATTTCGCTAGTGGTACATCAGTGTTCGTAGGATTGCAAAATTATATTGAGCTTTTTAATGATCCTACTTTTAGATTAGTTTTCAAAAATACTATCGTATTTACGATAGCTTGTTTGATAGTGCAATTCAGTGTTGGATTCATTTTTGCACTTCTATTTTCAAAGAAATTTAAGCTGGCAGGTCCTATTAGAGGATTGGTACTGGTTGGATACATGATGCCTATGTCAGTAACAGCTATGCTTGGAAAGAATATGTTTGGAGTAACAGAGGGTGTTATTAATGATCTGTTACTTAAGATAGGTCTTATTCAGACTCCTATAGAGTGGCTGGTAAGTTCTTCAACTGCAATGGGGGCAGTAATAGCAGTCAATTGCTGGGTAGGTATTCCTTTTAACATGCTCTTGCTTACATCGGGACTCACAGGTATTTCAGAGGATATCTATGATAGTGCAGCAGTAGATGGCGCTAAGCCTCTGCAGAGATTCTTTTACATCACATTACCTTTGATGAAATCATCTATATTGGCAGTGCTTATGTTAGGTTTTATCTATACATTTAAAGCATTTGATTTGATGTTTATTATGACAAGCGGTGGCCCACTTAACAGTACAGATGTACTGGGAACATACGCTTATACTTTATCATTTACCAAATATGAATTTTCAAAAGGATCAGCCACAGCATTGGTATTGTTCGTATGCTTGCTGGTGGTAGGACTTTTCTATCTTAGATTAATAACAAAGGAGGATGATTAAGATGAATATCAAATCAAATCCCTTTATTCAATATTTAAAGACTAAAACGGGCAAGCGTAACATAATCTTCAGTATACTTGCCATTATTATCGCTATTGTGTTCCTTTTTCCTATATATTGGCTGTTATCAATGTCATTTAAATCAGATGCAGAGATATTTGGAAAAGTAATTACATATTTTCCGCATGATTTCACTACCTATCCTTGGGTAATGAATTTCTCAGATAGAGATTTCCTTATTTCTCTGAAGAACAGTACAGTGATTGCACTCATTGCAATGGTATTCTCATTGCTATTTGGTATTCCTACAGCTTATGGAATGGGTAGATATAAGGTGAGAGGCGCAAGGATATTTATGTTGATATTCTTGGTAACACAGATGCTTCCAGCGTCACTTATGCTTACACCTATGTATCTGACATTTAGCAAGATGCACCTGCTTGGTACATACATTGCACCAGCACTTGCTATATCATCAGCATCAGTACCGTTCATAGTTGTTACTCTTAGACCATACTTTAAATCAGTGCCAGTATCACTTGATGATGCAGCTCGAATTGATGGATGTGGAGTACTCAAATCATTCTTCTACATCATGATTCCTGCGATTAGGACTGGAGTTGTAACAGTAACAGTTATTTCATTCTTAAATGGTTGGAATGATTTGGCATACTCAATGACATTCAACGTACGACCAGAGATGAGGCCACTGACTGCTAATATCTATAAGTTCGTAAGTAAGTATGGAACCAAGTGGAATTGTATCATGGCTTACGGTGCAATCCTGGTACTTCCTGTAGTACTTATATTCGTATTCTTACAGAAGCAGATAGTAGGCGGTCTCACTGCAGGCGCAGTAAAAGAATAATCGGGGGCAGAATAATATGTTAAAAGAGAAGAATGGTGTATTGATTAGACGCTGCGATAAGGAATTACTCCAGATTGAGGCGTGGGGAGAGAATTCTCTCAGAATCAGAGCAACTGAGAGAGCTAGATTCAGCGACGACGAGTACAGCGTGCTGGGAGAGCAGCCTGATGTTAGGGCAAAAGTAACTATTGATGGAGAAAGTGCGGAAGTCGTCAATGGCAAAATCACCTGTAAGGTTCTTCCAACAGGTAAGCTTAAATTCTACAATCAGAAGGGAGAACTATTCCTGGAAGAATATGATAGGAATCGTTTCAGAGAGAATATAGTAGGCGAGTTCAACAGTGCTCTTGAGATTAATCCTAGGACATTCGAACCTATTGCTAATACCAGTAACTATAAGGCTATTCTTAGATTCGAACCTAACGAGGGGGAGAAAATATACGGAATGGGTCAGTATCAGCAGCCATACCTAGATGTGAAGGGATGCGCTATAGAACTTGCTCATCGTAATTCTCAGGCCAGCGTACCTTTTTACATCTCTAATAAAAAATACGGATTCCTGTGGAACAATCCAGCCATAGGAAAGGTTACCTTCGGTAAGAATGTAACCGAATGGGTGGCTAACTCTACAGGCCAGATAGATTATTTCATAACAGCAGAGGATTGCCCTGCTAAGATTGAGGAGCAATACGCTAAGGTGGCTGGAACAGTGCCTATGATGCCAGAGTATGGTATGGGATTCTGGCAGTGCAAGCTTAGATATCAGACTCAGGATGAAATTCTTGAGGTGGCTAGAGAATATCACAGAAAAGGAATTCCTGTAGATGTAATTGTAGTGGATTACTTCCATTGGCCTAATCAGGGTGATTGGAAATTCGATAGGGAATACTGGCCAGATCCAGAAGCTATGGTGAAGGAACTAGAGTCCTATGGTATGAAACTGATGGTATCTATATGGCCAACAGTGGATGAGCATAGTGAGAACTATAAGGAGATGGAAGAGCTAGGACTCTTAGTTAGAGCTGAGCATGGTAAGCGCATCGGACAGCTAGGAGATGCTTGCTTCATCGATACTACTAATCCTGAGACCAGAGAATATGTTTGGGGCAAGATTAAGAAGAATTACTATGACCTAGGAATTAAGATATTCTGGTTGGATGAGGCCGAGCCAGAGTATACAGGATATGAGTTCAGTCACTACAGATATCATGCAGGTGCAGATATGGAAGTGGGCAATATCTATCCTAGAGAGTATGCAAGGATGGCCTATGAGGGCATGACCAAAGAGGGTCAGAAGAGCGTGGTAAACCTGCTCAGATGTGCTTGGGCTGGATCTCAGAAGTATGGCGCGCTAGTCTGGTCAGGTGATATCGATTCATCATTCAGAGCGCTCAGAAACCAGCTTGCAGCAGGACTGAATATGGGAATCGCTGGCATACCATGGTGGACTACCGATATAGGTGGATTCCATGGTGGCAATATCAATGATGATAAGTTCAAGGAATGCTTCGCTAGATGGTTTGCATTCGGAGCTTTCTGCCCAGTATTCAGATTGCATGGATATAGAGAACCATTCAAGGAGCCATTATCAGATCACGGCGGCGGAAAGTGTATTAGTGGCGCGGCTAATGAGATATGGAGCTACGGAGAGCGCATAGAGGAGATCTGCAAGAAGTACATCAATATCCGCGAGAAGATGCGTCCATATATAAGAGAACTTATGATGGCTGCCCATGAGAAAGGTACTCCAGTCATGCGTCCACTTTTCTATGATTTCCCAAATGATGAGAGGGCATGGATTATCGAGGATCAATATATGTTCGGACCAGACGTGCTGGTTAGTCCTATCCTGTATGAGGGAGTTACTGAAAGACAAGTGTACTTGCCAGAAGGTAGCTGGAGAGAGTTAGAGACAGGCAAAATATACTCAGGCAATCAGACTCTTACATGCAAGACAGATTTGGAAAGCATCCCTGTATTCATCAGAGAGGGAAGTAATGTGGGTATATAACTCATTGGAGGTAGGATATGAAATTTACTAATGGATATTGGCTCATGAGAGAAGAGATTACTCCTAACTTCGCAGTGGAGTATCACAGTCATGAGTTCGATGGTAACAAGCTGACAGTCTACGCTCCATGTGGACATATAGCTGATAGAGGTAATGCTCTTAATATAGGATTGCTTACAATTACTCTTACTAGTCCACGTCCAGATATTATCAAGGTGGAACTGGTACACTTCAAAGGGGAGGCTAAGAGGGGACCATTCATACAGGTCAACGAATGCAACCCTAAGGTATCTGTGAGTGAAAGTGACGAGGAAATCAGATATACATCGGGCAAGCTTACAGCAGTGATTGATAAGAGACCTAATAGTTGGAGGATTAGATACTATTATGATGGCAAGGCTCTTACTGACACAGCTTATAGAAACATGGCCCACATGAAGAATAATGATACGGGCAAGACATATATGGTGGAGCAGCTTGCAATTGATGTGGATGAATACATCTACGGATTGGGCGAGCGATTCACTCCATTCATTAAGAATGGTCAGATAGTCGAGATGTGGAATGAGGATGGTGGAACAGCCAGTGAGATAGCCTATAAGAATATTCCATTCTATCTATCTAATAAGGGATATGGAGTACTGGTTGATAGTGAAAGTGATGTGAGTTTTGAAATAGGTAGTGAGAAGGTAGAGCGTGTGCAGTTCTCAGTGGAAGGCGAGAGCATAGGATACTATGTGGTAGGTGGTGACAATCCACTCAATGCTGTAGAGAAATATACTGAGCTCACAGGCAAGCCAGCACTACCACCAGAGTGGTCCTTCGGATTGTGGCTCACTACATCCTTCACCACTAATTACGATGAAGAGACCACTAGCCATTTCATAGATGGAATGGCAGAAAGAGATATTCCACTTCATGTGTTCCACTTCGATTGCTATTGGATGGACATGTTCAAGTGGTGTGATTTCACTTGGGACAAGAAGACATTCAAGGATCCAACACAGATGCTTGAGAGATACCATAATAAGGGGCTTAAGATATGTGTATGGATTAATCCATATATCGCCCAGAAGTCTGAGTTATTCGATGAGGCGGCTGCAGCAGGATACCTCATTAAGAAGTTAGATGGAAGCGTATGGCAGACCGACCTCTGGCAACCTGGAATGGGCATAGTAGACTTCACTAACCCTGATGCATGCACATGGTATCAAGGTAAGCTGGAGAAGTTACTAGATATGGGAGTGGACTGCTTCAAGACAGATTTCGGTGAGAGGATTCCTGTGAAGGATATCTGCTATCACGATGGTTCTGATCCAGTGAAGATGCATAACTACTATACATATCTCTATAATAGCTGCGTATTCAATCTGCTTAAGAAGAAGCGCGGCGAGAATGAAGCTGTACTGTTTGCTAGATCAGCAACTGTAGGTGGCCAGCAATTCCCAGCGCACTGGGGCGGAGATTGCTCAGCAACATATCCTTCTATGGCTGAGACACTGCGAGGTGGATTATCACTGGCCTGCTGTGGTTTCGGATTCTGGAGTCATGATATAAGCGGATTCGAACAGACAGCACCTGCTGATATATATAAGAGATGGTGCGCATTCGGACTACTCAGTTCTCATAGTAGATTACATGGTTCATCATCATATAGAGTGCCATGGCTATTCGATGACGAGGCTTGTGATGTGCTGGCTAGATTCGTTAGACTCAAGTGCGAGCTCATGCCATATCTATATGGACAGGCTGTGTTATCCCATACCAAGGGTCGCCCTATCTTACGCCCTATGTTCATGGACTTCAGTGAGGATAGAGGTTGTGATATATGTGATAAGCAATACATGTTCGGAGATAGCCTGATGGTGGCACCTATATTCAAGGAAGATGGCTCGGTAGATTATTACCTGCCTAGAGGTAAGTGGATTAATCTCCTTACAAAGGATGTAGAGGAGGGTGGTACATGGCATCACGGTACATATGACTACTTCAATCTACCACTGATGGTCAAGCCAGCTTCAATTATAGTAAAGGGCGCTCATGATAACGTACCTGATTATGATTACACTGAAGGCTTCACATGCTTGCTGTCACACTTCGAAGATGGTGATGAAGCTGAAAGCTTCATCCCTAATGCTAAGGGTGAAATAGTAACATCAATAAAAGCTAAGCGCAATGGAAATGTGATATCTGTGAAATTAGATGGAGAATATAAGAATTTCCATTGCCAGATGCTTGCAGGAGAATTCTCTTGTGAAGAAAAAGGCAATGAAGTGTTGATTACTGTTAGCTAATATAATTTCTTTTCATTTCTTCATGAGCCCCTTCCATTTCGGGAGGGGCTCCTATTATTCCAGGACAAATCCTAGTAACTTAAGTTTCAATGTATATTGCTACAATGTCCAGCCTGGCATCATAATCGATTATGCTACAGGTGACAGCCAAGCAGAGTAGCCCATTTGACATTTCCCTCCAACAGGACTATAACGTTCTATGAACAGAGAAACAAACGAAACGCCAATTGAATATCGACATTCCGCAAATTTCCCTTGCTCAAATATTTGTATTTTAGGAGGAAGAGACAAATGGATACTTACAGAGTACAAAAGAGAGACATGGGCAAAAAGGCAAAGAGGTTGAGACGCGAGGGTTACGTTACAGGTAACCTGTTCGGAAAAGACATCGAGAACTCCATCCCACTTCAGTTCGAGGCTAAGGTAGCCGACCAGCTCAGGAAGAGTGGCAGGACTCAGATGTACCTTGATGTGGAGGGCAAGAAGTACGCAGTACTACTTAAGGAACTGCACTATGACGCATCTAAGCATCAGATCGTAGAGATGGATTTCCAGGAGCTTGTTAAGGGCGAGGTCATCCACGCTACAGCCGAGGTAGTCCTCATGAATAAGGAGGCCGTAACCGAGGGAGTATTGGAGCAGCTAGCTTCCGAGATTTCTTACAAGGCTAAGGCAGAGCATCTGGTTGAGCGAGTTGAGATCGACTGCAGCACACTCAGACTTGGTGATAGCGTAACAGTCGCAGACTTACCTATCTCTAAGGATAAGAATGTTGAGGTCACTACCCATGCTGATCAGGTAATCGTAGAGGTTACTGCACCTAAGAATGCAGGAGCTGATGAAGACGAGGAAGATACCGAAGCAGCATCATAATTAAGACATGTCACGAGCCATCATGGAATTGTCCATGGTGGCTCTTTCTTTTATAATAGAATCATGTATTTGATTTCGGCGTATTTCGATGAACAGACTAATAGAATATTGCAGGGCTATATAGATGCAGTGGTTGCAGCCACAGGCAATGATTTCATGACTGCCCATAGGGTGCCGCCTCACATGACCATCGGGGCTGTGGAGGCCAGGTCCCAGGATGTGCTCATGCCATCCTTCATGGAATACTTAGGGGCGATTGATTCAGGCGTAGTGGAGTTCGTCTCAATTGGCCAGCTCATGCCGCAGGTAATCTACGCCCAGCCATATCTCAATGAATACCTCATGGACTTATCTGTAAAAAGTTACGAGTCCTTCAAGGATATTCCGGAGACCAGCATCAGCAGTCGATACCAGCCATATCAGTGGCTACCCCATGTGACTCTAGGCAAGACCCTCACTAAGGAACAGCTGCTCAAGGCAGTGGAGGCCACATGTGACTTTGCCCCATTTACGGGCCGAATCACTAGTATGGGTATCGCCAGAGTTAATGCTGGATTTGATGAGAGATATGAATTAACTAGCAATTAAGGGGATTATTATGAAAAAGTTACGAGTAGTTGCAGCAGTTATTAGGGCGGTAGATACAGATGGCCAGCCCATTATTTTTGCAACGCAGCGAGGCTATGGAGATTATAAGGACGGCTGGGAATTCCCAGGCGGTAAGATAGAGCAGGGCGAGACTCCTCAGGAGGCTCTTTTGAGAGAGATTATGGAGGAGCTTGATACTGAGATTGCAGTAGGCGAGCTGATAGACACAATCGAGTATGACTATCCTGCATTCCATCTATCCATGGATTGTTTCTGGGCTGATATCGTCTCAGGAGACTTAATCCTCAAGGAGCACGAGGCAGCCAGATGGCTCACTAGAGATCAGCTTATGGATGTGGACTGGCTCCCAGCGGACGTGGGATTAATTAATAAGATAAAGGAACGACTAGATGGGACACATTAATAGAGAAGACATGCTAGAGCTTACCTGTAAGTACGCTGATGGAGTTCTTGGGATTAGCATAGAAATAGCCCTCCGAAGAGGGCTTTTTTTATGCTTGATAAACAAGCTTGCCTGCTAAGTAAG
>JAILNO010000230.1 GCA_024691465.1 Pseudobutyrivibrio sp.
GAATGGAATAGACATATTTACCCAGATTGAGCACTTAATTGTAAGAATAAGTAATAATGGTAAGAACCATGATTTAAGTGAGAATGCTAAGATAATATATATGGCTAATAGTGTTACCACACTTACTACCTTATTATCAGCTTCTACTGTATTCTTCATGTCATATAAGTTAGCACTCTGGCCACATGAATATACGTTTTTACCATAGTATTCCTTGGCTGTATGTCTAATATTTTTAACTAATGCAAAACTATCTTTACCCTCTGCAGGTAAATCCGAATATACGATAATTCTTGCATAATTATCCCCATAGAAATTCTCTCTGATTTCATTTGATAAGTATTCTGCTGGTATACCCTCTCCAACTTCACCTGCATATGACATTA
Source organism: Pseudobutyrivibrio sp. (assembly GCA_024691465.1). The sequence continues at coordinate 387 of JAILNO010000230.1, forward strand.
CAGAAGTAACATGATTCATATTTTCAATGTCACTAGTTAATAGAGCTTCCTTTGTAATATCACCACTTGGTACCAGGACTACCATTACATTACTTTCACCAAATTTTTCTTTAATAGCTACAGCTTCCTCAGTATTACCTGCAGCATCTCCAGAACCATATGTAAATGAGTTGCATGCCTGTGCAATGAAACAGAAACCTGCTACAGCAAGTACAATAATAAAAGTAGGAATTCTAATTTTAGTAGCTACCTTACCAATCTTAGTAAAGTCTGGCATAAACTTCTTATGTCTAGTCTTCTCAATTAAGTTGTTTAATAGAAGAATTGCAGCTGGTAAGAATGTCATACAAGAAATCAAGCTTAAGATAACACCCTTAACAAGGCTAATTCCCATATCTGGACCAATCTTGAAGTCCATGAGTGTAAGTGCTATGAATCCGAATACTGTTGTAAGGGCACTAGCAAAAATTGACTTAGAAGCATTGCACATAGCCCATACCATTGCTACACCATTGTTAGGTGCTTTCTTCTTATTCTTCTCATAAGCTGACGATAAGAATACTGCATAATCTAGAGATACCGCCATCTGAAGGATAGGTGCAACCGCGAGTGTTACATATGAAATCTCACCTCTAAAGATATCTGAGCCTAGATTAACCATTACAGCAGCACCAATTGCTGTTAGATATATAAATGGCTCAATCCAACTGGTTGTCGCAACAATAAGTATGAGAATAATTAGTGGACCAAGTACGCATATAGCACTTATGGTCTGTGAACTAGCTAGTCGCTGTGAATCTGCCTGCTCTACTGCATTACCAGATAGCTTAGCTTCGTCACCTAGAGTAGCCTTTATAGCATCTGTTACAGCTTGCTCTTTACCATCATCGATTGTTACTGAAAATAGAGCTGAACCATCTACGTAATAATCATCCACTCTATCCTGGTCTAAGTATTCAACTGGCTGCTTGACATCTACCACATCGTCAAGCCATGTTACATTTGAAATACCATCAATTCCTTCTAGCTTTGATTTAATATCAAGTGCTTCTACGATAGATACATCATCCATCATTACATTACAGTTAGGAACTGCTTCATTGAATTCCTCCTCCATAATGTCAAGTGCCACTGTTGAATTGGCATTAGCTGGCAGATAATCTGTCATGTTATAGTTGATTTTTACGTTGAAAAATCCTATTGCGCCAAGCAATGTCAATATCAGTGCTAGGATTACAATTAGTTTGCGTCGCTTAACAACGACTCTTGATAAACCTTCCATTTGATCTCTCCTTTTCTTAAGTCTGGAGATACTCTATTACTGGTCGGTTAATGAAAAGTAAATAAAAAACCTCAGCTAGGAAATCCTAGCTGAGGTTTTGATTATTTATCTACTTCAATTGATGGGTTGGCCTCACTGAATACTTTATTAATCACAACAAGCGCAACTGTAAGCACTATACCAACTATTCCAATTGTTATTCCCACTGGCATGAATTCAGCTGATAGGTCTGAATCATTCTTAGTTACAAGAATAAGTGATAGTCCTGTACCGAATAACAATACTGAATATATCATATCCATTACAAAGCTTATGACTCTGCGTCTCTTTTTATCTTCCCTACATAGATTAAGGATAGATAATACTACTGGAATAAGAGCAAGTATAGTAATAATCGCATACATTGCGTATAGAGCATATTTCCACCATGGTGTAATTGCTACAATCTTAGAACCTGCAGATAGACCATTCATTGCATTACTTCTTGAAATCGCAAATACGATATCCTTAGCAGCCTTTTGCATATTGGCAACTACAGTATTGTTCATATCACTATCAGCAAGTTTCCAGAGTTCTGCATCAGAGTTAAGCCAGATACTAGTGCCTGCTGCAAGCCCCGCTCTTAAATCCTCATAAGCGAATACTGAGTAAGAAGCCTGATCGGTAATAACGAATCCTTCAAAGCCCCACTCGTTTCTAAGTACATTAGTCATAAGTCCCACATGACCGCCTGTCCATGTGTTACCAATTCTATTCATACTTGCCATTACACCGTGAGCATCAGCATCTGTCACAGCAGCTTCAAATGCCTTAAGATAAATCTCTCGTACTGATTGCTCATTTGCAAATATATTAACGCCCATTCTATTAGTTTCCTGATCATTAAGGGCAAAATGCTTAATAGTCACCATTGCGCCCTTACTCTGAGCACCGCTTACTGTAGCTGCTCCCATCTCACCTGACAGGTAACCATCTTCTGAATAGTACTCGAAGTTTCTACCTGAGTATGGGCTTCTATGAATATTCATTGCTGGCGCATACCAACCTGCAACCGCAAGAGCTATACTGTCCTCTCCTATACATCTACCGAACTCTTCTGCTAACTCCTTATTCCATGTGGAAGCAAGTACTATTTCTGGTGGATATGCCGTACCATTTTCTCCACCTACAAGTGTACTGGAGATACCTGCTGTACCATCCTTATCTACAGTAGCTGGAAGCTGGATTGAATCTACACCAACAGTGCCATAACCACCTACTCGAACCAGGTTATCTAGTTCAGTAACTGTCATCTGATTAATAAGTGTTTCCCATAGAGGGGCGCTGTAATCTGTCTCACGGAGCATGGCCACATTAAGCTCACCATATTCTGCATCTACCACTCCTGTAATAGGTGTAGTTGCAACAGTATCATCGATAGTCTTAATTGCTTCTCCTGCTACGAATTCTTCAGGAGCTTCCCACTGACCATCCATATAAGTGGTAGGCCAGGTACCTGTCCAATCTGCTCTAGATAGATATGTGAATCCATCATCATAAGTCTTGATATTACCGTCTGAGAACTGATTAACAATAGCCTCGCCTGTCTCTGCAGTGGCATAAGTAGTTGCATCTAATTTTTCCACATTCTTTGTATATACTAATGATGCATCTCCATCATAGTCCATACCGTCTTCAACTGTGTATCCCTTAGCTGCAAGGATATTATTAAGTGCATCATGTGAGTTAGAGCCTGCTGCAAAATAATAATCTCCTGCATCTACTATATATGTACCATAGCCATACTCATCATATGCCTTCATGCAATCCTTATCCACAGATAATGTAACAGTTGCAGACTCTCCTGCCTCAAGCACATCAGTCTTCTCATAACCAACTAATTCTACAGAAGATTTTTCAATAGCATTCTGCTTGTCATAATCTGTATAAGGGCTCTGCATATAAATCTGCACTGCTTCCTTGCCAGGCATGTTACCAACATTTCTGACATCCACTGATATCTCAAAAGCATCGTCGCTTTCCTCTACAGAGTAATTGCCGTATTCAAAAGCTGTATATGACATACCATAACCAAATGGATATTTAACAGTTGAACTATAGTCATAGTTGGCTGCATCTTCATTACCAAGAACCACATCCTCATATCGAGTCTCATAGTACTTGTATCCCACATAGATGCCTTCACCATAGACCATATAATTGGTTCCCATCATTTCTTCGCTGTTAGCAATAGTGTAAGAACCGAAATTAGCCATTGCTGGGGCTGACATAGTGTCATATGCATAAGTATCTACTAGCTTACCGCTAAAAGACGCATCTCCGTCAATAAGTGATGCAAGACCGTATGCACCAGTCTCACCTAAAGCACCTATCCAGGCAACTGCATCAACATCTAATCCTTCTAAGCTACCTAGCTCTAATGGATTCTGAGTATTTAAAAGTACGATAACTTTATCAAAATTCTCTGTAGCCATCTCAATAAGATCTAGCTCATTGTTATCTAACTCTAGATATTTATAACCTGATGGAAGCTCACCTGTAGTAAGATCAGCACTTTCTCCACCACTTCTACCAATCATAACAATGGCAGCATCATTATAATCTGAGAAACTATCAATAATATCAGAAGTGTACTCTGATCTAGGCACTTCATTCACTGCAAATTCGCCCTGACCGTATGCGTCTATAACTGTCTTTCTGTAGGATGCTCCTTTGCCATTCTCATAGAAATCTCTTGTTATAGGATTGATGGTATATCCAGCATCTTCAAGCGCTGTATATAGACTAACTGCTTTAGTTGTATCTACGGAACCTGCTCCGCCACCACCATATACTAAATCAGCACTGTCTTGACCAAGCACTGTAATTGAAAGATTCTTCTGAAGTGGAAGTGCTCCATTGTTCTCAAGGAGTACTGCACCCTCTTCTTCAATCTTAGAACCCACTTCCTCCAGATGACTCTTCATCTCATCTTCATTAGCGAAGTCTGATGTAAAGTACTCTGAAGACTCATCCTCCGCCTCAATGATTTTTTGGGTTTCAGCATTAAAATATACTGAGATTAAGCTTGCATACTTGTTGGTATACATATTAGCTACAAATAAACTAATTATTATAGCTACTGCAACCAAACAAGACATAACTAATCTCATTATTCTTCCTGCTTTTTGCATAAAAAAACCTCCTTCATATATCCTCGCCTTTGGCTTTTGTAAGCTTACAATAGCAAGACGCTAGGATTTATAAAAGAGGTCTGGCATCCTTTGACATTAGGATGGCATAATTGGCACAGGAAACATAACCTGCAGTGAGAATACCCCATCTCTAATTGCCCAGTACATGTTTCCATTATATTTCTTAGAGATGAATTTGATACTCTTAAGTCCGAACCCATGTCCTATACTAGTCTTTGTAGTTACAGGCAGTGCATCTATGGTGTTCTCAATAGCATCGCTATAATTCTCCACCTGAATAATGGTAAATGCATCCTTAGAAGTTACATTAACACTAATTACTCGTTTACTTTTATCTGAAAACTTGCTAACGCACTCTATAGCATTATCGATTGCATTACCAAGAAGTGCATACAGATCAACCACATCTATGAAATCTAGATTAGCTCTCTTAACTGAGCAGGAGAAAGTGATGCCTGTTGAGTTGCAGTAGAGAGACTTCTCTGCAAGTATAGTATTCAATACTTCGTTATCGCAGAATACCAGATTCTGATACTCAGCTATGTGTGACATCTGTTCATTGATAAAACTATCCTTAAGCTCCTCAGGAGAATCCTTAAGAGCCCTTAGCTTATGTTTCATATCATGAGCATTTCTATTAACTAGATCTATGAGTTCCTTGGAGATGGCATAATGGCTAGCTGAATCCTGTAGCATTCTAGAGATGATTGCCTGCTCCTTAGAAGCAACTACCGACTTAAAGTTAGCATACTGAATTCCAAGAATCATAACACAGGTAGATAATCCCCATATAATTCCAGAGTCTCGCACCTCTTCTCCCAGTCTAAACAAATGTTGTGCAGAAAAGGTAGATCCCATCATAATCGCAAGAACAACCACATAGAATAATACGAGGAATTGATTATCCTCGTAGAGCTTACCGTTGCATTCTCTAAGCTTACTAGGGAATATCTTGTAAAAAATACTATATACTATAGCAACACAAAAGATTGTAATCACTATATATACAAGCAAATGACTAACTAAAAATGTCCAATAATACAAAGCCAGTGCTTCATGAATAATGATATATACGATATGCTGAATGGCAAATGAAGCCACAATTACATATAAGCTATCCACTAGCCCGATTACAAATAGACTCTTACAGAAAAACACAGTACTAATTGCAAACAATATATACCAGCCACAAGCTAAGTACTCTCTTACAACTGGAGCAGCAGGTATTTTAATTACAGCAAAATATATAAATGCTGCGCTCATATATATAACAAACAATAGTATTACTTTTGGTATAAAATTCTTTTTCTTAGGAACAAAAGGAATGAGCATAATTAACTCAGCCACAATCATCTCAAGAATAAATCGTAGTTCCTCAAAGGCGGTGAGTCCTGTAATCCCCATTATAATCCTCCTAACAATCTGGTGAATTCTTCAGTAAAGCTAGCTTTCTTACTGCGGCTAATCTTAAGAATGTAGTCCCCCACTTGCACATCATCCTTCATAATAGCTTTCACATGCTTAAGTGCCACCAAGTAGCCGGCATTGCATCTGGCGAAATGAAATGGTGCTAACTTCTTCTCTGCATTTGATATATTCTCTCTAACACGATATTCACTATCTTTAGTGTGATATATACAGTAATGAAGTGAGGACTCTACATAATAGATATCATTAATTGCAATGCTCACTATTCCAGATGCAGTCTGAAGCATAAGAGGGGCCTCTTCCTTGTTCATTACAACGAATCGTAGTGCCTTCTTGAGCTTAAGGGCAAAGTCAGGATAAGATACTGGCTTAATTACATAATCTATGGCATCTACCTCATAACCCGACAGAGCATACTGTGGCATAGCTGTCACAAACATAAGAACCACATCCTTGTCTATATCTCGTATCTTTCTCGCTGTATCTATACCGTTAATTCCTGGCATATCTATATCCATAAGAATTAGATCATACTGTCCCTTAAAACACTCTAGGAAGCTCTCCCCATTATCAAATGTGGATACATGAAAGTTCTCCGCAAATTCCCCCGAAAAATCTTCTAAGTATTTAGTTAGTAGTTCTGCTTCAGCTCTAATATCATCAACTACTGCTACTTCCATGGCTTTCTCCTTAAAAATATATTTATTATTTTATATCACATAGTATATTTTCAAATCAATGTTATA
>JAILNO010000127.1 GCA_024691465.1 Pseudobutyrivibrio sp.
AGCGTAGAGTCCTGCTAGAAGTACGCAGGATTTGACCTGTGCGCTGGCTACAGGGGAAGTATAAGAGATAGGATGTAATGGACTTCCTCCTATTTCAAGAGGTGCGCATCCATTATCCTTAATAGAGCGTATATGAGCTCCCATCATGGTGAGAGGGGTAATTACTCTTCCCATAGGTCTCTTCTGAATTGATTCATCTCCATTTAAAGAGCTAATAAAAGTCTGACCTGCAAGTATACCTGATATGAGACGAGTGGTGGTCCCGCTATTTCCTACATCTAGCATATTGGATGGTTTCTTTAGACCGTTAAGGCCGTTGCCGTGTATAATTACGTGGTCTCTGTCCTGAGCTATATCTATTCCCATAGCCTTGAAGCAGGAGATAGTAGATCTACAATCAGCACCGTCTAAGAATCCTGTTAATTCTGTAATACCATCTGAAATAGATCCGAACATAACACCTCTGTGGCTTATGGACTTATCTCCAGGTATAGTTATTTCTCCTTTTAAGCTATTAGCTTTTGTAATTTCCATTAATTAGTCCTCTGTCTTACGTAATAATTGTTATGTGTCAATACTGTGCGGGCTTTATCTAATGCATCCTGGGTGTAGAACTCTATTCTAAGAACACCCGGCTCGAATTCTCTATTATGGATAATATCTATGTTCTTAACACTGATTTCAGCATTTGCTAAGAGCTGTAATACTCCTACCAGTGTACCAGGCTTATCATCGATATCACAGTACATTTCGTAGAAGCATGAGTGAGTGTTCTCTGGAATAGTTAGAGAATCCCTGTAATCCTTAGCCTTGGACCATAAGTTTATTATTTCATCGGGATCTGCCTTTGATATGGCAGTTTCAAACGATTCTAGTTCCTTTTTATAATCAGAAATAAGCTTCAATATAGCGTCCCTGTTACTAAGGAATATATGCTGCCACATGGTAGGGGAGCCTGAAGCAATTCTAGTGATATCTTTAAAACCTCCTGCCGCAATGGTCTTACATATCTTTCTATCATCGTCATTGTTGTTAACTAGATTGACTAGTGATGCAGCAATTACATGAGGTAGATGAGAGACAGTTGCAGTGGCCTCATCATGCTCCTCGGCAGATAGTTTGATAGGAATTGCACCAAGTGATTTAATATAATCGCTGAACTCGTTGTAAGTTTCATCATTCATTTCTTTGTCTGCAGTAAGTATATAGTATGCATTCTCAAGAAGGGATGCAGAAGAATACTCTAGACCAGTCATCTCGGAACCTGTCATGGGATGACCACCTATGAACTGATTAGTAATTCCAATCTCTCGGGCAACTGCTGTAATATCGCCCTTAACCGAACCTACATCTGTAATAATGCAATCAGGCTTAACAACATCCTTAAGTTTCTTCAAGTATTCGCAATTAATCTTAACAGGAGAACATAAGAAGATGATATCGCACTGAGCGAACTGATGCAGCTTAAGCAGACCATTGTTATCTATAAGTCTTTCCTCAAAAGCAGCCTCTATAGTAGATTCTCTGGATGCTGTGGCAAGAATCCTTGTGTTTGGATATATTTTCAAGATGGCTTTGGCAATACTTCCGCCAATTAATCCTAGTCCCACAAAGCCGATTGTTTTAGATTTCATCGCAATTCCTCCCACGTCACTTTCATGCTTTAAAGCGATTATTTTTTATATATAATATCACATTTATAGATTGTAAATAGTCTGAATATTCGCTAAAATATAAATAAGTTTTATAAACAACTAGACGTGGCGGGGTTAAGACGTCTAAATTTACTAAATTGGGAGGTACGACACATGAAGGTATTTACTACGGACAAGATTAGAAATGTTGTGTTACTTGGTCACAGCGGGGCGGGCAAAACCAGTCTCATCGAATCTATGGCTTTTCTAGCTGGCCAAATCGGCAAGCCAGGCACTATAGAGGCTGGTAATACCATTAGTGACTACGACAAGCTTGAAGTTAAAAACAAGTTTTCTATTTACACATCTTTGGCACCAATCATTTGGGGCGATACTAAGATTAATTTCCTAGATACACCTGGATATTTTGATTTCGTAGGCGAAGTTGAGGAAGCTGTCTCAGCAGCGGATGCAGCTATTATTGTTATATCTGGTAAAAGCGGAATTGAAGTCGGTACCAAGAAAGCATGGGAACTGTGTGATAAGTTCAATATCCCAAGAATGGTTTTTGTTACTGACATGGATATAGATGATGCCAGCTACAGAGAAATAGTGGAGGAACTACAAGCTTTATATGGCAAGAAGATTGCTCCATTCCATTTGCCTATTAGAGAAAATGGAGAGTTCGTTGGCTACGTTAATGTTATTCAGCAACAGGGCAAGAGGTGGAAGAATGATGGCACTGTAGAACACAGTGATGTACCTGATTATAATCAGGAATACTTAGAGAAATATCGTGAAGCTCTTATGGAATCTGTAGCGGAGACTTCAGAAGAGTTTATGGATAGATATTTCGGTGGAGAGGAGTTTTCTGAGGATGAGATTAGACAGGCTCTCAGAGCGAATGTATCCACTGGAGATATTGTACCAGTCATGATGGGATCTAATCTAACTAACAGAGGTCAGTATACTATGTTGGTGGATATAGTTAAGTATTTGCCTAGTCCTGAGGATCGTAAAGTTTCAGGTATTAATGCCAATACTAATGAAGTGTATGAAGCTGATTATGATTTCTCTAAGCCTAAGAGTGCATATGTCTTCAAGACAATTGTTGATCCATTTGTTGGTAAGTATTCTCTTATTAAAGTTAATTCAGGAGTACTTAAAACAGATGATGTCCTCTACAATAAGCACAAGGAGACAGAAGAGAAAATCGGTAAGCTCTATATACTTACAGGTAGTAAGGCTGAGGAGGTCAGCGAATTACATGCTGGAGATATAGGTGCTCTATCTAAGCTTCAGAAGGTGGCAACCACAGATTCGCTTTCTACTAAGGCTAATCCTATTTTATATATCAGGACTCCTCTTTCTGTACCTTACACTTATAAGAGATATAAGGCTAAGAATAAGGGTGATGAAGACAAGATTGCACAGTCTCTAGCAAAGCTTGCAGCTGAGGACCTGACTATTAAGGTTGTCAATGACGGTGAGAATAGCCAATCACTCATATATGGTATAGGCGATCGCCATATCGATATGCTTGTTCAGAAGCTTAATGAGAAGTATAAGGTAGATATTGAGTTGAGTCAGCCTAAGGTGGCTTTTAAAGAGACTATTAAAGGTAAGGCTGATGTGGAATATAAATATAAGAAGCAGACAGGTGGTCATGGACAGTATGGACATGTAAAAATGACTTTCGAGCCTTCAGGTAATATGGAAGAAGCGTACAATTTTACAGAGTCGGTTGTGGGAGGCGCTGTTCCTAAGAACTATTTCCCAGCTGTTGAGAAGGGATTGCAGGAGGCTGTTCTTGCAGGTCCACTGGCTGCATATCCGGTAGTCGGCATACATGCTAATCTATATGATGGAAGTTATCATCCGGTAGATTCTTCCGAGATGGCCTTCAAAGTGGCTGCTAAGGGAGCTTTTAAGGATGGTATACTCAAGGCCAATCCAATACTACTTGAGCCTATTGAGACTCTGAAGGTAATTGTTCCTGATAGCTATACAGGAGATGTAATGGGAGATCTTAATAAGAGAAGGGGCCGTGTACTTGGCATGAACCCAACTGATACAGCAGGCAAGACCGAGGTACTTGCGGAAGTTCCTATGGCAGAGCTATACGGATATGATACTCAGTTGCGTTCTATGACTGGTGGCTATGGAACATTTTCTTATGAGTTGGCTCGTTATGAGCAGGTTCCTTCTGATGTACAGGCTAAGGAAGTTGAGAGAAGAGCTAATAAGATTAAGGATGTAGATGAGGAATAATTAAATAATTAATTAAGCAGGCTGTCATTAGACCAATGTCATTAAGTTAACATTGACCAATTAAGGGATTAACCAAAGAATCAACAAGAGCGATTGAGGTATTTATATCTTCAATCGTTCTTTTTTTATTTCTGAGCATCACAACAAGACAGACGAAAGTCTGCCGCAAAAAG
>JAILNO010000238.1 GCA_024691465.1 Pseudobutyrivibrio sp.
AAAGGCTTGAAATATATGCTTTTTAAGAATTCACATTATCAATTCAGAACTAGATAAACATATTTATAGACTAAAACAGCAAAAAAATATGTCTATACCCTATTCAAAACCTAAAGCCTACTAGTTAATAACATATTAATAGTCATTTTTCCTGAAAAATATGTTTAATCCATCCCCCATTCGTAGACCCAAACGAGATAAAACAGGAATCTAAGACTTCTTGCGGGAAAATAATGAAAACTCCCGCAAGAATCCTGCTTCGCAGGACAACTTTTCCATTACATGTAAAAGTTGGTCAGATACGATTCCTGTTTTTCTGATGAAAAACAGGAATCTATAAGTTTTTGTAATGACCTATTGTTTTTTTGAATTGGACGATTGATAAATTTTTAACTATCATAAAAGTATCAATTAACGAATGGGCGCAGCCCGAAGGAGGAAACATGGGAAAATTATTATTAACAGGTGTTGACGGTAACCTTGGTTCAGAGGCAGCTAGAGTTCTTCTTACTCTTGCTAACAAGGAGGATTTAATCTTTGTTGGTTATAGTCAGGAAGCTTTAGATGTATTCAAGGCACAGGGTGTTGAGACACGTCAGGCTAACTTCAACAACTATGAAGGACTTGAGGAAGCATTTGCTGGAGCAGAGAGACTTGCACTTATCTCTATGCCATTCGTAGGTGCTAAGAGACAGAACGCTCAGAAGAATGTTGTAGATGCAGCTAAGGCAGCAGGCGTTAAGCAGGTAATCTACACATCACTTGTTAATGCTGGTGATGAGACTAATCCTTCAGTTGAGAAGAAGGATCATATCTACACAGAGGAGTATATTAAGTCAGTAGGTCTTGACTATATCTTCCTTCGTAACTCACAGTACGCAGAGGCTATGATTACTAACTACTTCACATATGTTCATGCTGATGGAGTTCTTAAGAACAGCCAGGGCGATGGTAAGATGGCATATATCTCACGTAAGGATTGTGCTAAGGCTGTTGCTTATGCTCTCTACAGAGGTGCAGAGTATGATCACGCAATCTTAGATATCAATGGACCAGAGCTTATGACAATCACAGAGTTCATCGAGATTGGTAATAAGGCTACAGGTAACCATGTAACATATAAGGAGCTTACTGACGAGGAGAACTATCAGGTATTTGACGCTATGGGTGTTCCAAGAACTACTGATGGTGTATTCAAGAAGGGTTCTGAGGCTCCATTCTCATCTGACGGTATGGTTACATTTGCTCAGGCTATCCGCGAGGGCAAGATGGATACATTCACAGATGACTTCAAGAAGCTTACAGGTTCTGACCCAATGACAGTTCAGTACATGTTTGAGCACAGCGATGATTTCCAGATCGGAGAGAGACATTCTAAGGACGCTTAATAATTATAATAATAAATCCCAGCAGGTATATCTGCTGGGATTTTTTTATAACTTCTTTTTCATTTCTCTTACTAATTCTGTAATAGTATCTTCTTTGAAAGGACTGTTTAGACCTACAGCTGACAGTTCGTTTTCGTAGAAGTCTTTAGCTGAAAGCTTGCATAACTCAAGATAGTGCTCCCAAGCTTCATTGTAATCCTTATCCATCCATACCTTGAATTCCATTGCAATTACACTGGCAAGTACATAGTCAATATAATAGAAAGGTTCCCAGAAGATATGACCCTGCTTCTGCCAAAATCCTCCATTAGAGAAGAACTCATCATCCTCGAAATCAAGCCATGGACGATACTGTTTCTCAAGATCGGCCCATACCTGCTTCCTCTGTGCAGGTGTAAGCTCTGGCTTGTCATAAATAATGTGCTGGAACTCATCCACCATACAGCCGTATGGGACAAAGGTGATGGCATCCATGAGATGCATTTGTCTGTACTCATCTGCTCTATCTGAGAAGAACTTATCCATCCATTGATAAGTGAAATATTCCATAGACATAGAATGAATTTCGGCAGTCTCCATGGTGATGGCGTTGTGCTCACGTATCTCATCATCACGAGTAATATAGCCCTGGAAAGCGTGTCCACACTCGTGGGTGATTACATCCACATCGCCACTGGTTCCATTGAAATTGGCGAAGATAATAGGAGATTTGTATTTAGGAATGAACTCCATATATCCACCCTGCTTCTTAGTCTTGCGACCAAGCACATCGAATAGTTCATTCTCAGTCATGAAATCAAAGAACTCAGCTGTCTCAGGTGACAACTCATGATACATATCCTGGCCAGCTTTAAGAATCTCCTCTGGAGTGCCAGTAGGAGCTGGATTACCATTTGGGAAGTACACTTCATTGTCATAGTACTTGAGCTCATCCACGCCTATCTGCTTCCTTCTAAGCTCTTGAATCTCAGAGACTAAAGGTACGAAGTGCTTTTTAATCTGAGTCCTGAAGCCTTCTACTTCGTTACGTCTGTAGGCGTTTCGTACCATTCGGTTATAGCCTAATTCTACGAAATTGTCATAGCCCAATTCCTTGGCTTGCTTAGTACGATTCTTAACTAGCTTATCAAATATATCATCAATTTCATCTGTAACTGACATGAAATAATCTGAGTAAGCCTTCCAAGCTCTCTTACGAACATCTCTATCCTGGCTGGTAAGAAACTTACGCATGAGTGAGAGATTGTATTCTTCTCCATCGAAAGGAATCTTAGCTGATGCGATGATTTTGTCGTATTTGCTAATGAGGGCGTTTTCCTCCTGCATAAGTGGTAGAATATCTTCGCTAATGGACTTGTTGGCGAGCTCCATATTCTTGAAGGCCACTGGGCTAATCTTATCCATTAAGTAATCCTTGTAAGGAGATTTAAAGAGAACCTTCTGATATTCATTCTCGTATTGAGAGAGAGCAGGAGTAATCTCATCAATATAGTCGTTTTCCTTAGCGTAGAATTCGTCTGATGTGTCACAATCATAGCGGAAGCGAGCCACAAGGATATTAGAGTGCACCTCATTGGTGAACTCGTAGAACTTCTTATGAAGGGCGAACTGTTCCTCGCCGCTACTAGCAGCCTTGCTGTCAGCTATAAGTTTAGTGAAGAAGTCTTTGACTTCATCCATATCAACTCGTGTATATGGGATTTCTGAAAATTTCATAATTCACCTCGTTTCTAATTCTTAAGTAATTTTTCCAATCCTTCCACGGCAATCTCGTGATTAATCACCTGCACTGCATTAAGACCGCATTCTGTAGCAGCCTGGCAGTTCTCTAGCTTGTCATCTAGGAAGACACACTCTGCTGGATTGAGATTGTACTTATTAATAATAGTTTCGTAGATGGCATGATCAGGCTTGATCAATTTAACTTTATAGGAGAATACACCGCCATCCATCATAGGAAGGAAGTCTAATTGCTTCGCGGCTTTCTCCCTGAGATGCTCTGACCAATTAGATAGGAAGAGTATCTGGTAGCCTCTATCCTTAAGCTCCTTAAGCCAATCCTTGGTAAAGTCATATTGCCAGAGAGCTTCGCCAATGTGATCCCAGAAAATATCAACCTTATCAGCATGCTCTGGGATACCCTTTTTAAATAAGGCCAATAGTTCGTCCTCAGAAAGGACACCTCTATCAGTCTCTGACCAATTCTTAAATATATGAGTTCTTAAATTATCAACTAACTCCTCATCATTATTAAATAGATTCATAAGGTAGTTCTTCCAATTGTAACCAATCAGAACACCACCTATATCAAATATAATAGTTTTAATCATAGTAGCTCCTAAAATGCTGAAAATACTGTATCAAGGCACATTATAGACAATCATTTTTGAAATTGCAAAAATAATGAAAGAATTATGTATGCTTTGCAAAGTTAGTTTAAAAATGTTAGGGATTGGTATATAATTTTAGAGTGTGGGGTCACTTATAATAAATTCAAGGAGGCGCTATGGAACGGTTTAAAGCGTGGCTAATTCGGATACTTGGATTAGATAAGAACTCAAAGTATATAAGAGAGTATCAGAGAGATGCTAATGTGGGCAGTAGTTTGTTCATGTCATCCATCCTCATTATTCTTGAGATATACATGATTATTAGATATATTTACAGATATTTCTATCTGATGCCGGACAAGTACGATATTACGGTATCATCTTTTTTCCAATACACTGGTAGTTATTGGATTATGTTGATTGCAGGACTACTTATGTTCATATATGGACATATGTACCTTACAGGTAAGATTACGAGATTCCGTAGTCTTAGTAATCTCTGCATTTCGTTGTTCTCTGGGCTATGTTTAGTCTTTGGAGCGTTTGTTTCCTTCGGTGATTATCAGAGAGGCAAGATGATTATTTGCTTCTTAACTATGACGCTTTATGTGGCAAGCATGCTTATATGGAGGCCTTATGTGACAGCTTTTATTCTATTGGGGATAGGATATGGCTACTATCACATACTTTCTGAGCATGCAGTGGATTACTATACTGGCGAGCCATTGGAGTTCAATAGTGGTGATGCGGTCAATTACATGACTTTCTTTATCACTCTGGCTATGCTTGCAGTATCGGTTTATCATCAGAGACATAGGGAAGCTATCGAGGCAGAGAAGCTATATATGGCTTCCATTACGGATGATCTTACTGGAATTCCTAATATGACACGCTTCGAGCAAGCATGTAAGGAATACATTAAGCATGAGGATACTGAGGCTAATCCACTCACATATCTATTCTTTGATATTGAGAATTTCAAGACCTACAATGACCAGTTAGGTTATGTTCAGGGTAACCTTTTCCTCAAGAGTATTGCGCAGATAATTGAGGCCACATTCTCGGATGAGCCTTATGCTAGGCAGGGCGATGACCATTTCGTAGTCCTTACCAGAGTAGACACTGCCAGGGAAAAGGTACGATTAGTTAGAGATTGTGTGCATGAGATTACAGATTATGAGGGATATATAGCTCTTAAGATAGGCGTGTACACTCCTAAGGACTATAATCTAGAGCCTAGACTCTGTGTAGATAGAGCCAGATATGCAGTTGGATACATTAAGAATAGATCGGATGAGCACTTCCGCAAGTATGATGAGCAGATGGATAGTGAGTTCCGCCAGAGGGAATATGTCCTTAACAATATTGATAAGGCTATTAACAATGGATATATTCATGTATACTATCAACCAGTAGTTGATGCTAAGGATGGAACTGTCACCAGCTGTGAGGCCTTAGTTCGATGGATAGATCCTAAGGTTGGAATTCTCAACCCAGGGGCTTTTGTACCTATTCTAGAGGAGTCTAGACAGATTCATAAGCTTGATAAGTGTGTATATGAAATAGTCTGCCATGACATTAAGAATCGCATGGATAAGGGACTGCCAGTTGTGCCAGTATCCCTTAATTTCTCCCGTATTGATTTCGAATTAATGGATGTGGTAGAGGGATTAGATTCATTAGTTACTTCCCTTGGAATTCCTAGGGATTATTTCCATGTGGAATTGACAGAGAGTGCGCTCACCAGCGATGTGGAGGCTCTCAAGAGAGAGATGAAGAGATTCAGCGATTTAGGTTATGCCCTTTGGCTAGACGATTTCGGATCAGGTTATTCATCCCTTAATGTTCTTAAGGATTTCAATTTCGACATGCTTAAGATTGATATGGTCTTCTTAAGAGGACTTGAAGAGAATCAGAATGCTAAGAGCATTCTTAAGTACATAATAGGATTGGCTGACGAAATTGGCATGGAAACCCTAACTGAGGGTGTAGAGACTAAGGAGGCAGCTGATTATCTTAGAATGTTAGGCTGCAGCCGACTACAGGGCTTTTATTTTGGAAAGCCTATGCCAGTTGAAGAGCTAACTGCTAAATTTGAGTCGGGAGAGTATAAAGTAGTCGTTAAGCAACAATAGCTCTAATAATAGTAAAGTAGGGGATACTTTTGGAACTTAACAGTTTTTATGACTTATATGCGAACAATTGGGTGACTAATATTATCATAGTGGCAGGTGCTACTTTGTTAGCCGTACTATTGGTATATTTGTTGCCCTATTTTGACAATAGAATATGCAACAAGCTAGGACTTAACTTACAGGGAGGAATCAGTGAGAATAAGAATTCTGGCAGGACTGCTTATGTCAGGAGGATTATTCTTATAGTAGCTTTCATACTATATATATTCTTCCTTGTATATGTAGTGCTGCTTGCCAGGACAGCTAATCCTGATTATGTAGTCAGGAATGCAGGCTTTAGTCTCTTTACCATGACATGGCAGGATATTGAGCTACCTCAGGAGGAGTTCATAGAGTTCTATCTCAATGTCATGGTTTTTGTCCCTATGGGATATTTACTTCCTTACATCTTTAGATGGTTTAGGAATCATGCATTGGGACGTACTTTATTAGTATGTTTCCTTTCTTCAATTCTTATTGAGAATCTTCAGCTTATCACTAAGCGTGGTACATATGACACCGCCGATGTAATTGCAGATACCTTGGGAGGATTAATCGGAATCATCTTCTTCTTACAGAGGGCCTATAATCTTACTAATCCTCATTGGCGTAGGGATTTCAAGTACTATCGCAGATGGAAGAAGCTTCATAAGGATGGACAACTGTATCCCTTTGCCAAGAAGATGTATATAGGGCGTGTGACTATACTGGCCACTGATGAGGAAGCCGTGTGGGAATTCTATTCCCTTAAGCTAGGATTTCAGCTTAAGGAGATTATTGTACCTGAAGATTCTAATGAGACATGGTTCTTATTTGGAATGGGCAAGTTTCAGATAGAAGTGAGATGTCTTAATAGAGGCATGGATTTACCTAAGCAGGAGATTATGCTGGCACATCACAACCTGGATTCCATTAAGTACAGACTGGATAATGCAGGGCATGTGGTTAGTGAGTTTGGTATGGATCCTTATACTAATCATCGCACCCTTATACTTAAGGGACCTGATGATGTCACTATTAAATTTATAGAGCTATAGATACGGCTAGAATGGAGTATGTTATGTATGACAAGATTTCGAGACTTTTAATGTATGGAGATTTAACTGAGGATAGCATCTTATATGAGCTGGGTAGAGTTATTGATGAGGTGGAGTCTGGTGATTATAACAAGCGTGAAGTTACTCGCAAGATTAACGCTATTTCTAAGAGATTACTTATGCTTGCTACCGATTATGGTTTCGATGACAATCTATGGCATAACTATCTTACTTTCTATATCATTACCAATGAGAATCCATTCTCCCTTGTAACAGAGAAGACGGATGTTAAGCCTGGTTCCGTTAATCATCTGGTGGAGAATGATTTCCGTATTCTTAAGGAGTTATTCGATTATGACTTCTCATGGATTGAGAAGGAGTTAGATATTCATTCTTTCAGTGTATTCGCAAGTTACAGTTCAGTACAGAAGAATCAGCAGATGTACAATCGCAATGTTTCGGAAAAGGTACGCAACCTTTCTAGAGCCTTGGAACAGGCTGCTGATGAGAAAGGGTTCTTTACTGTAATCACAGAGTTTTACAAGTCTTATGGCGTGGGCATGTTTGGACTGAATAAGGCCTTCCGCATAGAGGAAGTGGGAACTAATGATATCAAGTTTGTTCCTATTAACAATATGGATGAGGTAGTCTTGGATGATTTAATCGGTTATGAGTATCAGAAGCAGCAGCTTATTGATAATACAGAGAGTTTCGTCCAGGGCAAGAAGGCTAACAATGTACTACTATTCGGTGACAGTGGCACGGGCAAGTCTACCAGCATCAAGGCCATTGTTAATCAGTATTATGACAGTGGACTTAGGATGATTGAGATATATAAGCATCAGTTCAGATACCTGTCTAAGATTATCGCAAGTATCAAGAACAGGAATTATAAGTACATCATCTACATGGATGACCTATCATTCGAGGAGCATGAGATTGAATACAAGTTCCTTAAGGCAGTTATCGAGGGTGGTGTGGAGACTAAGCCTGATAACATACTTATCTACGCCACATCTAATCGTCGCCATCTCATCAAGGAGACTTGGAACGATAGGAATGACCAGTCTAATACCGATGACAGACATCACTCTGACACAGTGGAGGAGAAGCTTTCACTTGTACATCGTTTCGGCGTGACTATTAGCTACTCTAAGCCTATGCAGAAGGAATATATAGACATAGTGCTAGGCCTTGCTAAGCGTGCTGGAGTTACCATGCCTGAAGAGGAGCTCATTGCCCAGGCTAAGGTGTGGGAGATGGAACAGGGCGGTCTCTCTGGACGTACTGCACAGCAGTTTATTAATCATATATTAGGTGTTACCAGGAACTAGTGTAATGAATATTATTCGAATTGATGATATTAATGATGATAGAGTGAGCCTTTTTACTAAGTATAATGAGGCGCAGCTCTATCATTATTTTGAGCCTAACGGAGGCGTATTTATAGCGGAGACGCCTGAGGTTATTAAGAGAGCCCTTGATAGAGGAGCTGAGCCTATGGCATTTCTAGTGGAGGAGAAAGCATACGAATCCTCTGTGGTACAGGATTTGCTATCAGGTGTATCACAGGATGTCAGTATATTTATAGCCAGACTTGAGTTTATTAATTCCATAACAGGATTCAATCTTACTAGGGGAGTGTTAGCGGCCTGCAGGAGGCCAGCATTGCCTGAGGTGAGGGATTTGCTTAAGGGTAGCAGTAGGGTGGCCATCTTAGAGGATGTGATGAATCCTACTAATGTAGGAGCTATATTTAGGTCTGCAGCAGCACTTGGAGTGGATGGAGTGATGCTAACCACTAATAGTGCTGATCCTTTCTATAGGCGTGCAGCACGCGTGGCTATGGGTACTGTTTTCCAGGTGCCATGGACATATTTTGATAAGGATAGCGACTATGTATCTATCTTACATGCTATGGGATACTCTGTGGTATCAATGGCTCTTAAGGAGGATGCTATACCTCTATCTGATGCTGTACTTAAGGATCAGCCTAAGCTTGCTATTATATTTGGAACTGAGAGTACAGGGATTAAGGACGAGACTATTGCAGCCAGTGATTACACCACCATTATCCCTATGTACAATGGAGTGGATTCTCTCAATGTGGCAGCAGCCAGTGCAGTTACATTCTGGGAACTATGTAGCAAGCATCGTAATGAGGATTGAGAATTACTTAAATTCAGGGAGTAGATTATTTCTACTCCTTTTTATGTTGACATATGTCAGTTATAGGATTAATATAATTTTGACATATGTCAGAAAGGAGACTAGATGCCTAAGACTACTAAATGCAGAATAGTTAATGGAATGCCAGGTCAGTTCGGGTTCTCACCAACAGATTCGATAGATATGGCTGATGCTGTTCAGCTTACCTTCGATGAGTTTGAGACCATTCGACTATTGGATTTCAATGGACTTACTCAGGAGCAATGCTCTAAGCGGATGGGAGTGGCTCGTACTACTGTCACTAGCATGTATGAATCTGCTAGGCGTAAGATAGCCAGTATGTTAGTGGAGGGCAGGAGTCTGGTTATTTCTGGTGGTAATGTAGAGTTCAATATTCCCGAGGATATTGGATTTAGATGTAATCGAATTAAAGGAGACGAGGAAATGAGATTAGCAGTAACTTATGATAATGGTGAGATATTCCAGCACTTTGGCCACACAGAGCAGTTCAAGGTATACGATATCGCAGATGGTAAGATTCTTAATGAGGAAATCGTTAGCACTAACGGACAGGGACATGGCGCACTTGCAGGATTCCTTCTCGGTGGCAGTGTAGATGCTCTTATTTGTGGTGGTATCGGTGGCGGTGCACAGAATGCTCTTAGAGAGGCTGGCATCGTATTATACGGAGGTGTATCTGGCAAGGCTGATGATGCTGTTGCAGCATTTTTAGCGGGACAGCTTAGCTACAACCCTAATGTTACATGCAATCATCATGATCATGAGCACGGCGAGGGACATACATGCGGCGATCACCATGATGGAGATCATCACTGTGGTGGACACTGCGGTCACTAATATAATTGATATAGACTCATCTATTGCTTAGGCAGTAGATGAGTTTTTTTATTTATTAAGGATTAAACGCATTGACAAAAAAAATCTTTTAGGGTAATATTTCAAATCGTAAGAATGATAATCAGATTATCGATAATCAAATAATCGGATTGTCATTAATTTTTTAATAGTGGGTTAGGAGAATCTAACTATGATTAAGTTTAACGAAGTCAGTTTTAGATATGCAGGGGAATCTTCATCAGAGCTTCAAGTCCTCTCCAATTTCAATCTAGATATTAAGGCTGGACAGGTGATTGTAGTAACTGGAGAATCAGGCTGTGGCAAGACGACTGTAGGTAGGTTGATTAATGGTTTATCTCCTAAATTTTATGAGGGAACTCTTGAGGGTGATGTAGAAGTGTGTGGTATGCGCCCTAAGGATCAGGAACTATATGATACTGCAAAGTCAGTGGGGAGTATTTTCCAGAATCCCAGGACACAGTTCTTTAATGTAGATACCACCAGTGAGATTACCTTTGCTTGCGAGAATCAGGGTATGGATAGGCAATTGATTAAAGACAGGCTAGAGGAAGTGACAGATGATTTCAAGATACAGGATTTGCTTAATAGAAGTATATTCGAGCTATCAGGAGGTCAGAAGCAGAAGATTGCCTGTGGTTCTATAGCTATGGCTGATTCTAAAGTCATTGTTATGGACGAGCCATCATCTAATCTGGATTTGCAGGGCATAGATGATCTTAAGCTAGTTATTGAGAAGTGGAAATCTCAAGGCAAAACTTTAGTGATAGCAGAGCATCGACTCTATTATCTAAGAGATATAGCTGATGTAGTTCTTATTATGAAGGATGGTGCTATCAGTAGAATCTTAGATAGAGATGAAATCTTACGACTATCTATTGATGAGATGCAGAACATGGGCCTTAGAACTTTTTCTGTAGAAGAAGCTTTTAATAGATGTATTAAGAGCAGACGTAGTAAGGTCAAGAATCAAGCTGGATATGAAATTAAGAAAATGAGATTCACCTATGGCAAATTCGCCGAAGGTATTGATATAGAAGATATCAATCTAGAGGCAGGCAAAATTACAGCCCTAGTGGGACTTAATGGAGCGGGTAAGTCCACATTTGCTAAATGTTTATGCGGTCTCAATAAGAAGTCTAAGGACAAAATTTCCAAAGGAAAGCTGCGACTTAGCAAGGCAGATAGGATTAAGGATAGTTTCCTTGTAATGCAGGATGTTAATACTCAATTGTTCTCCGACAGCGTATTGGGAGAGGTGATGCTTTCTCTCAGAGAGAAATATGGTAAAGAATTTAATAAAGCCACCCATGAGAAGGAAGCTCTTGAGATTTTAAGAATGATGGATCTAGAACAGATTAAGAATAGACATCCCATCTCTCTATCAGGAGGACAAAAGCAACGGGTAGCCATAGCTGGTGCTATAGCGGCAGGCAAGCAATTAATTATCCTAGATGAACCCACCAGCGGCTTGGATTATAAGCATATGGTTGATGTATCTGCAGTTATGAGACTACTTGCAGATATGGGAAAGACCATTCTTGTTATCACCCATGACATGGAGTTGATTCTATCAACTATGGACAATATCATCTGTCTTGAAAAAGGCAGAGTGGTGGATTCCTATGAGCTTACAGATATGACCAAACGCAAGCTTTATGATTTCTTTTATGAGGTAACCAGGTGTACCAGGTTGATTAATTCTAAAAAAGACAGGGTAGCACCAATAAATAAAGTGGAGGAATATTATGATGGAAAAAAAGTTACAAACTAAAGACTTAATTATGGCAGGTGTATTTGCTGTGCTTTATGTGGCACTTATCTGCATACTTGCATCTGTGACAGGAATGTTTATTCCAGTGTACCTGGTATTACCATTTATAGCAGGTGTAATCCTGGGACCGGTATACACATTGTACATTTCTAAAGTACCTAAGATGGGAGCTGTTCTCATTCTCTCAGTGCTTGCTGGTTTCGTAATGTCAGCATCATCAATAGTTGTGTTGTTATATGTGGTTGTACTAGGCGTGATTGCGCAGATTATTCTTTCTAAGACAGACTACAGTCCAAGTGGAATCAGAATCAGCTACATCGTATTTGCATGTGCTACAGAGGGACCATTCCTTTCACTATTCTTTGCAAGAGAAGGATTCCTCAGCACATGTGCTCAGTACTATGGACAGGAATATGCGGACAAAATCGACGCTATAACACCTATTTGGGTTCTATTCCTTCAGATTGCAATTGCTTTAATCGGTGGATATATCGGCGGACGTATTGGAGTCAATATGAATGCTAAGCACTTTAAGAAGGCTGGAATAGCATAATGTTTAATGAGTTTTCTTTTCAGGGAGAGGGTTTTATAAAAATAGATCCAAGGACCAAGATGATTGTTTTCATACTATGTTCAATAGCGGCCCTAAGGGAATCTAGAACTTTATATCAGACCTTGCTTTTCTTCTTTACATTTGCTCTTTTAATAAATGGTAAGCAATTCGTATTTGCTCTTAAGATGCTGATACTATATGGGGCTATGATTGGTATAGATCTATTAGTATTTATAGTTCATTTGCCGGATCCTATTAAGATTCTTCTGATGGGCATAAGGGTGTTTAGAATGTTTCTGCCTGTTATGATGGCCTTTGCGATTATTATTAAGACCACTAGAGTATCGGAATTCTTGGCAGCCTTTGAGAAGATGCATGTACCTGAAGAAATAACTATACCATTTTCTGTAATGTTTAGATTCTTTCCAACTATAGGAGAGGAGTGGGACAATATTCAAAACGCCATGAAGTTTAGAGGTTTTGCATTTACTTTTAAGAATATACTTACAAGACCTGCCTTTATATATGAGTGTTCGATCGTTCCACTATTATCAGATACGGTTATTATAGCAGACGAACTATCGGCAGCGTCTCTTTGTCGAGGCTTGGGAGCAGATACTAAGAGAACCAGCTTGGTAGAAGTTCGAATGGGAGTATTTGATTATATAATCATAGGATTTGCAATATGGCTAAATATAGTGTCATATACTGCATATTAAAATTAGTGCCATGTAAATGGCACTAAAATTTAGACTAATTGATAATTAGATTATCAATTGTAATAAATAAAAGGAGGACGAAATGTTCAAAAAGGTTTTGATTTACACGGGAGAGTATAAGAAATATACATTCCAGGCAATGGTATTTCTAATTATTGGATTGCTCTTCAATGTGGTACAGTTCTTGGCCATCTACCAGATGATTGATGGAGCAATATCAGGTGAGAGGGGACTGCCATATTATCTGATTTGGCTGGGCGTATTTCTTGCATGTGGTCTTATCTATATGTTGCTCTATGTGCATGGTTTGGTGCAGTCGCATTTCAGTGCATATCACACACTTAAGAATCTTAGAATATCTCTACAGGGTAAGATGGAGAAATTACCCCTTGGAGTAATACAAGAGCTTGGAGTGGGATCTCTTAAGAAGGTATTTATTGATGATATCGATAATATGGAGTTGCTTTTAGCACATGCCCTTCCTGAAGGGTTCTCTAATGTATGTGTGCCAACCATAGTTATGATTGCCATGTTTTTCATCGATTGGAAGCTGGCGTTACTTTGTATTGCTGCCCTTCCTCTTGGAATCGTGTCTATGATGGCTATGTATATGGCAGGAACCAGCAAGATGGGTGACTACTATGCCTCTGCACAGAAGATGAATGCAACTATAGTTGAATATATCAATGGTATGGAGGTCGTTAAGATATTCGGTAGAGATGGTGAGAGCTATAGGAGATTCTCTACTGATGTTATGAATTACAGAGATTTCACCCTCGCCTGGTATAAGATGTGCTGGCCATGGATGGCGCTATATGGAAGCTTCTTACCATGCGTAGCACTGTTTACTCTACCTGTAGGTGGTTACTTCGTATATACGGGATCATCAAGTCTTTCTAATTTCTTATTGATACTGTGTATGGCTTTTTCTATTGGACCTACTATTATGAAGGCCATGTCTTATATGAGTGTATTGCCACAGCTTAACTATAAGATAGAAACTCTTGAGAATATTCTTTCGGCAGAGCCACTTAAGCAGGGTACATCTGAATTCAAGGGTAAGGATAAGAGTATTCAGTTTGAGAATGTAGTCTTTGCCTATGATGGAGAAAATGAGGTAATTAACAATGTAAGCTTAGACATAGAGGCTAATTCAGTGACTGCTCTAGTAGGTGAGTCGGGAAGTGGCAAGTCTACACTGGCTAAATTATTAGTTCATTTTTACGATGTAACATCAGGCTCTATTAGAATAGGCGGGCAGGATATTACAGACATGACTCTTGAGAGTCTTAACAATCAGATATCCTTCGTGTCCCAGGAGCAGTTCCTGTTTAATATGAGTATTCTTGAGAATATTAGGTTGGGTAAGCCTGAGGCTACCAGGGAAGAAGTTGTTGAGGCAGCTAGAAAGGCTCAGTGCGGCGACTTCTTAGGAAGACTTGAGCATGGTATAGATTCCATGGCAGGAGATTCAGGTAAGATGCTTTCAGGTGGCGAGAGACAGCGAATTGCCCTTGCTCGCGCCATCCTTAAGGATGCTCCTATTATAGTTTTAGATGAGGCTACAGCCTTTATGGATCCTGAGAATGAGGAGAAGATGAATCAGGCTATTGCAGAGCTTATCAGTGACAAGACTGTTATCGTAATTGCCCACAGACTCTACTCTATTAAGAATGCAGATAAGATTGTGGTGATGGATAAGGGACAGATACATGCTTCAGGTAAGCATGAGGAGTTATTACTTACCAGCGATAAGTATAAGAATCTCTGGGAGCTCTCAGAAGGAGCCAAGAACTGGTCTGTTACCAGCAGAGATGACCAGGAATCTAAGAGGGAGGTATTGGCATGATTAACTCAATTAGAAGAATAATTAATATCTCAGGTAAGTATAAGGGGCGTATTGAGGCAGCATTTATCTTCTCATTCCTAAAGTCACTTCTACAAAATGCGGCACTGGTCCTTGCGGTATTCATGGTGGAGGGTTTCCTAAGTGATTCCCTTGTGGGAAAGGACTTCCTTAAGTATGGAATAGCTCTAATCTCCTGTGTATTGTTACAGGCATTATGCATTAATATATCAGATAGACTTCAGTCTGCTGCGGGATTCATGCTTATGGCAGATTTGCGTATTCAATTAGGTGAGCATCTCAGGAGACTTCCTATGGGATATTTCACCAGCGGTAATATAGGCAAGATTAGTTCGGTATTATCTACAGATATGGTGTTCATCGAGGAGAATTCCATGATGACACTGGCTGACACTATTAGTTACTTTTTCTCGGCAGCTATATTCGTAATCTTCATGCTTATATTTAATCCAGTGATTGGAGCAGTTGCACTGGTTGGATCCATCATTATGATTCTAATAGGTGAGGGTAAGTACAGAAGCGGTATAGCCCTCTCTATGGATCGTCAGCAGCAGAGCGAGAACCTTACCAATGCGGTGCTAGATTATGTGGAGGGCATTGGTATTACTAAGACCTACAATCTGTTGGGTGAGAAGTCAAAGGAGATGAAGAGCAATTTCGATAAGTCCTGCCAGGAGAGCTTGAGGTTTGAAAATGCCCAGGTGCCATGGGGAATAGCCGTCAATCTGGCATTTGAAATCCTCTCAGCAGCCATTGGACTTGCAGCAGTAGTTCTCTTCTTAAACAGCTCGCTTACCATGACTTATTTCTTAGGTGTGATGCTATTCATACTTGATATATTTATCCCTCTTAGAGTGGTATATATGGATTCAGAGAAGCTTACAATCATGGATAAGTGCTTAGATAGAATTGATGCAGTCATGGGGGAGGTGGAGCTTCCTGATGAAAGCAACAGGCAGGTATCTATGCAGAGAATTCAGGTTCCTACTGTAGAATTCAAGGACGTTAAATTCGCCTATGATTCTAAGGAGACCATCTCCAATGTGTCCTTCAAGGTAATGGAGGGTCAGACTATTGCACTAGTAGGTCCTTCAGGAAGTGGTAAGACTACACTTGCTAATCTAATGGCTCGATTTTGGGATATAGATTCAGGAGATATTCTTATCAACGGTACCTCGATTAAGAATGTGGCCCTTTCGTCACTTTTGGAACAGATTAGTATGGTATTTCAGAATGTATATCTATTCAAGGATACCATTTACAATAATATTGCCATGGGGCGTCCAGAGGCTACTAGAGAAGAGGTAATAGAAGCTGCTAAAAAGGCACGCTGCTATGACTTCATCATGTCCCTACCAGAGGGATTCGACACCATGGTAGGTGAGGGTGGCGCTTCTCTTTCTGGAGGAGAAAAGCAACGCATATCTATAGCTAGATGTATTCTTAAGGATTCACCTATAGTTATACTGGATGAGGCTACAGCCAGCATAGATGCAGATAATGAGGCGGCTATTCAGCAGGCTATCAGTGAATTGTGCAAGGGTAAGACTCTAATAATCATTGCCCACCGACTTAAGACTATCAAGGACGCAGATTGCATTCTGGTTGTTAATGATGGTAAAATCGTTGAGAGAGGAAGTCATGAGGAGTTAATGGAAAGTGATGGACTCTACAAGAATTTCGTTCAGATTAAGAATTCTGATACAGGTTGGTGTAAAAGGAAAATCGGTTAACCATGGCAAATAGAGATACAAGCATTGATCCAAGACTACTTGAGAGTGCCAGCAAGCACTTCAGACAATATGGTTTCTTAGGGGCTCAGCTATCTAATATATGCAAGGATGCTGGTGTTACCACTGGCGCAGTATATAAGAGATACAAGGGCAAGGAAGAGCTGTTTGAGGCAGTTGTGAAGGATACTGTGGACAGTATGAATAACACTCTCAATGAAGCTAAGCAGATAGACCCTGGTAGCTTATCTGATGAGGAGCTAATAGGGGCGTGGGTCAATACCGAGGAGAATACGAAGATTTGGTATACACGTCTTTTGGAGATGAAAGACGGGCTAGAGATCCTTCTTAAGTGTTCTGAGGGTACCAAGTATAGTCACTTTCATGATGAGTGGCTAGAGAGGATGTCCGATATAGATTACTCCTATCTCAAGGTGCTTCAGGACAGGGGGCTAGCTGATAAATCAATCACCAGACTGGAGCTTCACATAATGGTGTCAGCCATGTGGCAGTTGTATACAGAGCCTATAATACATGGCATGGCAGATGATGAAGTCGCTCATCACTGTAAGGTAGCAGGGAGACTTTTTAATTGGGCGGAAGCCATTGGAATCAAGGCTCAATAATTACTTTACCGTGTTGACATATTTAGTCTAGTCGATTACAATCGTTTCAATTGAATAACAATCTTCAGGGCAGGGTGCAATTCCCTACCGGTGGTATAGCCCACGAGCCGTAAGGCATGATTCGGTGTGATTCCGAAGCCGACAGTACAGTCTGGATGGAAGAAGATACGATATTATTTATTTGAATTATTATGCTCTGAGATTTTATATCTCAGAGCTTTTTTATTTCAGATGATATTTTTCTGTGTACAGATGCCTTGGATATTATTATTCAAGGCATTTTTCGTTATATGAATTAGTTTGGAGGTTAGAAATGGATGACAGGTATTACATGCAGCGCTGCATAGAACTTGCACGAAAGGGAGCAGGATTCGTTAATCCTAATCCTATGGTGGGAGCTGTTATTGTTAAGGATGGCGAAATAATAGGCGAAGGGTATCATGAGAAATTTGGAGAGAACCATGCGGAGAGAAATGCGCTTAAAAATTGCAAAAAATCACCTAATGGAGCCACACTTTATGTGACCTTAGAACCCTGTTGTCATTACGGTAAGACACCTCCATGTACCGAGGCTATTATTGAGAACAAGATAGCTAAAGTGGTGATAGGAACCCTTGATATCAATCCTCTAGTGGCAGGTAAAGGGGCCAGGATTCTTAAGGACAATGGTATCAATGTGACTGTTGGTGTTTTGGAAGCAGAGTGTAGGAAGTTGAACAAGATATTCAACAAATACATGTCCACGAAGAGGCCTTACGTACTTATGAAATACGCTATGACCTCTGATGGTAAAATTGCGACGAAAAATGGTGAATCCAAGTGGATAAGTGGGGAGTGCGCCAGAAG
>JAILNO010000041.1 GCA_024691465.1 Pseudobutyrivibrio sp.
TACACCTCTTTCGACCAGAGGAGTGGTGGCTATGTCAGGAACCTTCGGATATGAATTAGATGTAACCAAGATGAGACCAGAGGAGAAGGAAGAGGTCAAGGAACAGATTAAGACATTTAATAAGTACTATTGGCTTATCCAGAAGGGAGACTACTATCGATTAGCTAACGAGGAGCAGGCAGAGGTGTATAAGGCCTGGGAATTTGCAGCAGTTGATAAGTCAGAGGCACTTGTTAACATAGTGGTTAAGAAGGTACAGGCCAATGCTAAGATTAAGATGATTAAGCTCAGAGGCTTAGATAAGGATGCAATGTATTCATTGGAAGGAAGCGACAATGTCCTCTCAGGAGCAGCTCTTATGTATGGCGGATTTGCCTTAAATCTGGCTATGGGAGATTACCCTAGTGCCCAGCTTCACTTCGTAAGAGTATAATAATTACAGGTTAAAGTATCCAGCAATGGCTGGGTACTTTTTTAATTTGCGCATAAAGAAAAATGATTATTGTCCGAAATAATAATTGTAAATAGAATTGTTATCGGAGGAAATACATGCAGATTGAGGCACTCAAGGTAACGGATTACATTAAAACAGAAGGTGCTGATAGCCAAGGATATGGCGTCGGAGCCAGCGGTATCAAGGATGATAATAAAGCGAATTCAAATAAAGAACTTAGATCATTATCTGTGGATAATGCATTTTATGATAACAAAGGAAAGATGACTGATGAAGAGTTCCTCAAAGAGGTAAACGAAGCATCAGCTCTTGGCATGTCTACAGTTGAAAAGGTTAAGAACATAGAGAATGCCTGGGATGAGGAAGCCACAGCAAAGGTATCTGAGGATGGACATAATCCTATGGATATGGAAGCGGATACACTAGTGACCGTAGTGGATGAGATCAAGATGAATCTTGCTAAGGCTGGTAAAGACATCAGCAAGATGGGCGGATTAGATAAAGCAACTGTTGAAGCTATGACAGGTTCAGTGGCCCAAGCGGTTGAGATGACTAAGGGGCTTGGCGATACACTTCCAATTGAAACACAGGCTTATCTAGTTAAAAATGAACTAGAGCCAACAATTACTAATATATATAATGCTACATATTCTGCTCCAGAGAATTCAGAAGGGGCAATGACAGATGAAGACGTAATTAGTCTTCTAGAGGAATTAGGCGATAAGTTAGATTCACTTATAGAACAGGTTGAGAGTGAACAAATTGAGTCTGCGCAAAGACCGATGTCACCAATTGAGCTAAAAGATACGGTGGCAGCCATGGTAAAGCAAGATGTTCCTCTTACAAAGGAACATCTTGAGTACATGGTGGAACTAGGCGAGTACGAGAAACCTAGCGATGAAGAGATTATTAGTGCAATAGACGATATTGTGGCTGAGGGCAAAGAGCCTAAGGATGCATACCTGGTGGAGGGATACTCCCTTATGGATCAGGCCAAGAAGACCTTTGAAGAGGTAATGGGCATGGATGCAGCTGACCTGCCAACAGTTACAGCCCAGCGTCAGCTTACTGAAATACAGTTGACCATGACAGTTGAAGCTACTTTCACCATGATGAAAAATGGAGTGGATGTAAATACCAATGACCTATCTGATCTGCTTGATAAACTTAAGCTTCAGGAGACCAATTTACTTCAGATATTGCTCAAGGCTGATAGTAAGGAGCAGACTAATGCTAATGTAAATACCTTCAAGGAAGTAATGAATGACATTGCTGAAATTGAAGCAGCTCCTGCAGCTACATTAGGCCGATTCTCTAATATTAATATGGAGACTTTCTCCAGCGTATATCAGGTGAGTGTATCTGTTACAGCTGAGTATAGTCGTATGGAGATGACTTATGAGGCAGTAGGTACTGAAGTAAGACGAGACTTAGGTGATAGCATGAGCAAGGCATTCCAGAATGTGGATGACATCCTTGCAGATCTTGATATAGAAGCAACAGAATCCAGCCAGAAGGCAGTTAGGATTCTTGCATACAACCAGATGAATATTACTGCTGAGTCAGTTAAGTCCATGCAGGCGTCTACCGAGATGGTGGCAAGGACATTTAAGAATATGACCCCAGCAGTTGTAGCTGAGATGATTAAGAGAGGAGAGAATCCTCTTGATATGACCATGGGCGAGCTTAAAGAGACTACTGAGGATATCAAGGTAGAGCTTGGAAGTACCTCTGATGAGGAGAGCTTCTCTAAGTTCCTATGGAAGGCAGAGCATAATTCAGATATAACAGAGGCAGAAAGAGACGCTTATATCGGTGTGTATAGACTACTTCATCAGGTGGAAAAGTCTGATGGAGCAGCCATAGGTGCGTTGATAAGTCAGGGTACTGAGGTTACCATGCGCAATCTTATGACTGCAGTGCGTTCAAGCAAGCACACAGGTCGTGAGTATGATGTGGATGACAAGTTCGGCCAGTTAGATGAGATGGTGGTTAAGGACCTGTCTATTACTGAGCAGGTTGAGAAGGTATTCCTCACTGATAGATGTCGTGATGCTAAGGAGGCTATGACTCCTGGCAAGCTCCTTGCTGTGGGAGAGGATACATTCATGGAAATGAATCCAGATGAATTTGCTACAGCTATGGAAGAGACTGTGGATGAGGAATCTGAGATAGCATACAACCAGTATGTAACTGAGCAGCTTAAGAGCGCCCTTGCATCTAACAAGGATGCTACGTCAATTATACAGGAATTCAATATGCCTACATCTGCCAATATGATTGCGGCGGTTGAGGCCATGATGGAGAACAATAACAAGGTCTTCAAGGATCTATATGGTCGTGCTTCCAAGCAGGAAGATATGGATATAGAGGATCTGATTAACCTGGCATACGACAGGTTCGCTGAGGCCTGCAAGACACCTGAGGAGATGGCTGAGGCAGAGGAAGCCTTAGGAACTCTTGCAGAGAATGTCATGAAGACCATGATAGAGATGGAGGATGTGCGCACCATCGATATGGATGGTATGAAGCTTGTGGTGCAGCAGGCTAAGGCTATGGAAGAGATGGCCACATCTGGAGAGACCTATCATATACCGATGAT
>JAILNO010000136.1 GCA_024691465.1 Pseudobutyrivibrio sp.
AATAATTATTTAATATAATTAATTGTTATTTATGAATCTGCTCCTTCCTCATACTTAAGTATGTCTCCTGGCTCACAGTTGAGAGCCTGACATATGCCAGCCAAAGTAGTGAACCTGATTGCATTAACCTTATTGTTCTTGATCTTAGATAAGTTGACATTAGTGATGCCCACCTGATCAGCCAACTCATTCAGTGATATGTGACGCTTAGCCATCATCACATCCAGTTCTAAAATAATCTTCCCCATAAATATTCCTCATTAATTATTATTTAACCAGTAACGTCTTACCAGTTATCGTTAAACGATAATTCATTTATAACACTACCATATACTTGTGTCAATAAATTTTTAACGTTTTTCGATAATTTTTATTCAAAATACAATAAAAGGCTACCTGCGTACAGCAGATAGCCTTCTTATTAAACTACTTCCCACATGATTCCCATATTCTTAAATCCCCCCTCAGGTAAACAACCTGGGCAGGTGTGATTACCTTCATCTGTGCATGATTCGCAACTGTCACAGTTGCAACCACTCATTTGGAAATCTATGCGTTTAATTGTTCCTATATTTTCGAGGAATTCCAGCTTCCTCTCTATATCCTCTATGCTGGTGCCAAGCTCCAGGGCCAGCATCTCTTTTGTCCTGGCATGGCCATCCTTAAGAAGATCAAGCAATTCTTCCATAATCCATTCCTCTTACCAAATAATCATTCCGATATGGTATGCAATAAATGCAAGAATCAATGAGACCACGGTATAGTAAGCCACTATTCTACCTGTCCACTTAACAGAATGAGTCTCCTGATATGTGGCTGCCAAAGCTACTATGCATGGCATGTTAAATGTCATTGCAAATATAAAGGCTAGGGCCTCAGGCTTGGATACATTAGCAAGTAATAGCTGACTTAAATTACTGGTAGCTGCACCACCCGACATAGCCTCTGTAAATGCAGTCTGGTATGAGCCTCCACTATATAGAGCTGAGATTACACCGATAGCACCCTCCTTACCAATAGCTGAAGCTATATAAGCTAAGAACAACTGCCATGGCATACCGAATACCTTAGTCACAGGCTCAATAAATACACCTATATGATATAGAATACTTCCGTTTCCTCCATTAGGTGAGTAGCTTAATAGCCAGAACAATCCACACACTAAGAGAACTACCTTAGTAACTCTGAAGAATGTATCCTTGGTTCTACCGAATACATATCTAAATAATGCTCCCCACTTAGGCTTGTGATATGGTGGAAGTTCCATAATTATTCCACATCTGTCTTCCTTCTTAACAAGCTTGGCTCCGAACACCTTAGCTGTGAGCCACATGTGCAGAATCATTGTAAGTAAAATTACCACTATAACAAGTGCAGCTCCTGGTCCGAAGAATATGGATGAAAGCATAGGAATAGTGGCCCATGCAGCACCACATGGAACAGCCCAGGCAAGTGCGATGGTTAGTACCTTTTGTCCCCAATTATCAATAACTCTGGTTCCTGCAGCACCACCCATAGTACAGCCAAAGCTAACCAGAAATGGCATAACTGACTTACCCTGCAATCCTAGCTTACCCATAGTATTATCAAACACATATGAGATTCGCGCCATGACTCCCACTTCCTCCAAGAGTCCGAACACTAATGTAACGCCCCACACGAAGCCCAGCATCTGAAAAATATACGAGAAGGATTGGATTACCACATCCCCAACTATCTGTGTAATGAAATCAGGGCATCCTGCGGAAGCTAAGAGTCCCATGACAGGCACCTTAAGTGCAAGTACTCCTTGACCCACGAACATAAGAGGAAGGGCTGGGATAAATGAACCGATCAAGCCTAATAGGACTGTTAGAATAACAGCTGGCTTTCCCCACACCTTGCTAGTATATATCTTGTCCAACTTACCTAGAGTAGCCTGTGTCTTCTTGGCCTCGATTGCATCGTCTAGCACATCGTCTATCCAGGCGAACTTGCATCCTCCTGTTGCCACTGCACCATTGGATTCAGCCTGTAGCTTCATAATCTCACTGTAGGCTTCATCATCTAATTCAGCCCTAAGCTTAGCCATTACCACCTTATCATTCTCAAGTACCTTCACCGCTACCCACATAGGGGAATAGCCCTGGAACAAGTCTTTTGGAATGATTTTCATTATCTCCTGATAGCCTTTGATTTCATTGAATTTAGTCTCTAGATTCTCTGTATTTACTCGTCCATTTTTACTGAGAGCCCTATCAAGGACCTGATAGAACTCATCATAAGATTTACTATCAGTTGCGGAGAAAGGTATGACTGGAATTCCAATCTTAGCCTCAATGGACTTAGCATCTATCAACTTACCTTGGTCCTTCGCTACATCAGCCATATTAAGCAATAGGAAACAAGGTACATCAATTCCTGCATAGTCAGCCAGCATGAAAAGGCTACGTTGTAATTGAGAACTGTCGGCTAATATACATACCACATCAGCCTTACCTGATGATATGAAATCTCTAGTGATTACTTCCTCATCTGAATTGGCAGACAGACTGTAAGATCCTGGAAGATCTGCCACATTGTATTCTTTGCCAGCGTATGCGAAGGTTCCCTCCTTCTTCTCAACGGTCTTGCCAGGCCAGTTGCCCACATGTTGGCGCATACCAGTTAAGCCATTGAATAGTGTAGACTTGCCTGAATTAGGCTGGCCCAATAGAGCTATAGTTGCGCTTGCCATTATGCACTCACCTCCTGAACCTTTATTCCGGCGCATTCATTCCTATTTAAGGCAATCATGGTATCTCTAGAGTACACAAGCATAGGTCTATTCTTGTCATTCTTCACCACATTAACCTTGCAGCCAGGTGTCAAGCCGATAGAAGTGATACGGCTTACGAAACGTGTGTCGCCAATTATCTCGGTGATAACTGCTTCTTGTTTTTCATTAACTTCACTTAAACTCATATATTCTCCTTTCATATATAAATCAGATTATTATCTGACTTAAATTACCCTATTAATCCTCCTGTACTCAAGAGGTGTCACCCCTGTGTAATTCTTAAAGGCACTACCAAATTTACCTTGATTCTCGTATCCACTTAACATAGCTATCTCTCCCACGCTCTTACTAGTAGATGTCAGTAATACTGTGGCATTCTTCATGCGTTGTTCCTTAACATATCGGGATATAGGCACGCCATATACCGCCTCAAAATATTTCTTAAGAGCCGATGGGCTCACCTGAAATCTCTTAGCTATAGCCTCAACTGTATGATGTGAGCTTAGATCCTCTGTGATAATCCTCTCAGTCTCAACAGCTATGCGTCTCTGTCCGCGGGTTACGTAACTTTTTCCATTAAGGGAGAAGGTATTACCATTTAAAATTAAATAGAGAATCTCCAATACGTAAAAGCGATAATCCTCCAGCTTCATATCTCCACTGACTAAATAGTCATATATAGCTCTACTCTTCTGCTGAACCAGTTCGGATACCGTGCCCATGAAGTTATCATCATTATCAGATTGAAATCTCTTAATGGAATCTATATTAATTCCATAAGAGGATAATTCCTTAGGAAAGCTATTAGTCAATATATCTATATCAAAGGCCAACTCAATGCCTGTGTACAGTTCTCCAGGATACACAAAACCATCCTCTGGTGCTGTGCTGCTAATGCATATGGAACCTGGCACCATGTATATATATTTATCTCCCTTCAGACTGACCTCGCATCTACCCTCATTACAAATATTGAGGGCAACATAACGCCATCCATCTCCCTCATAATCTGGATAGTCAATATACTCCATGTGAACACTATTGGCCCAAATGATTATTCCTTCCCATAATTGACATATATATGTATCTCCCCCTGCACCAACAGATATGTGCTTAACCACCTGCTGTTCCTGCTTGAACACCTTATCTACCAGTATTTCCTTGAAATCTGACTTCCAATTATCAGATGTGTTTGTCATAAGTACCTCCTGTTAGCTACGTCTAACTATTATATATATTATCACACTTATTTCTATACTCGTTTAAGTTTTTTTGCTCCATCTGACACTAAAATTTTGCATAGATTCTTGTTTTTCATCAGAAAAACAGGAATCGTATCTGACCAACTTTTACATGTAATGGAAAAGTTGTCCTGCGAAGCAGGATTCTTGCGGGAGTTTTCATTATTTTCCCGCAAGAAGACATAAAAAAAACACCAGCCTTGTTACCAAGACTGGTGTCTAAATCATGCGGGTGACAGGACTTGAACCTGCACGGTCGCCCACTAGAACCTAAATCTAGCGCGTCTGCCAATTCCGCCACACCCGCGTAATCGAATCATTGTTAAAAAACCACGACCCGATGTCGGCTCATCGACTGTACTAATATA
This sequence comes from Pseudobutyrivibrio sp., assembly GCA_024691465.1. Next base: position 4,368 of record JAILNO010000136.1, read on the forward strand.
TCATAATGAGCCATGGTATGCAATGATTTTTTGGCTTTTTCTCTAATTAAAAAACTCCTGGCAGAGGAGGCGAATCCTCCGCCAGAAGTTCTATAAAT
>JAILNO010000155.1 GCA_024691465.1 Pseudobutyrivibrio sp.
GGGTAGAGGCTGTAATTAAGCAGATGTTTGGTACACAAGAATCTACCTACAGAACTGTTATTCACTTAATGGCACATCCGAACAAGAATGATATTTTAATGATAGGATTTTCTAGAGAAATAATAAAAGCTGAGGCCTAAAAGGTCTCAGCTTTTTTATCAAATAATATGCGATATACGCCAATAATACTTGTAATAAAAGAAAATACATCAAAAGCAAATACTACCCAATTGTTAAGGAAGAAATCATAGGTTCCGAAGCAAATAGTACTACCGATGCAACCTAACTTAATGATGATATCCTTCTTAGAACGAAGGGATAAAGTGATACATGTAGCTGCCACAAAAGGTAACCAGTCAATAGGGCGATTAGCTGTGGTAATAAAGGTAAATACACCTTGAAAAGCTATGAAAAAAATCTGAAGAGGAAGAGTAAGATTCCACTTAAGACATATCAGATTCCTTAATAAACTAACTACATTACTAACTACAGCAGCTATACCTCCTAAGCAGGCATAGGAAATGGAAAAAAGCACTAGCTGCAGATTCTGAGCCCAAAGAATAGTTTTCTTATGCTTGAGATATCCGATGATTACCATCAATATACAAGCAAATATCGAAAAGATTCGTCCTATTAAAATTAAATTCATATTGATTTCTCCTAATAAAAAAATTGCATCTACATATAATAAAACAATATTAGTTATTTTTAAAGTTTTTACCTCTTTAAATCGCTAAAGAATTGGGGTAGAATGGAATAATTAGAAAATGAGACCTAAGGTAAAAGGAGGAAATATGGGCAAGGTTTTCAAGTTTCACAAAGACGTAGATACAGATCAGATTATCGCTTCACAGTATCTACTATTTCCCACTATAGATGAGATGAAAGTACATACTTTTGAATCACTCAATACGGAGTTTGCAAGTCTGGTTAAGCCTGGAGATTTCGTAGTGGCTGATGAGAATTTCGGATGTGGTTCATCTAGAGAGCAGGCACCTAGCGTCTTAAAAGCCCTAGGAGTGAAGGCAGTAGTGGCTAAATCATTTGCTCGTATCTTTTACAGGAATTCTATCAATATAGGTATGCCAGTAATCGTCAGCAAGGAATTATATGATGTAGTTAATGAAGGTGATGATATGGAGCTTGACCTACAGCAGGGAATAATAACTACTGGTGGCAAGACATATACATGTACCAAGCTACCTGCTAAGATGCAAGAGATATTAGATCAGGGTGGACTTATTGCATCCTTAAATAAGGAGGACTAGATCATGGGAATGACTATGGCTGAGAAAATAATCGCTGCCGCTGCAGGAGTAGAGCAGACTAAGGCTGGTGATATCGAGACAGTTACTTTAGATAGATTAATGAGTAATGATGGAACTACCCATCTTACTATTGATATGTACAATAATCTTAAGAATCCACATATTGCTGATAAGGATAAGCTGGTATGGATTATTGATCACAATATTCCAGCAGATAGTCCTAAGACTGCTGCCAGTCATAAGAAGATGCGTGATTTCGCAAGAGAGCATGATATTACTTTCTATGAGGGCGAGGGTGTTTGTCATCAGATTATGATGGAGAATCATGTGCGCCCAGGAGAGCTTATATTCGGAGCAGATTCACATACTTGTGCATACGGAGCTCTGGGAGCTTTTGGAACAGGTGTGGGATGCACAGATTATTTATATGCTATGGTTACAGGTACATCATGGCTGCTTGTACCTGAGACTATTAGAATTAATTTAAATGGTACTCTTAGCGAGGGAGTGTATGCTAGAGATGTAATTCTTACAATTATTGGTAGAATATCCGCTAACGGAGCCAATTATAAGGCTATGGAATTCGTAGGAGACGGACTCAAGAATCTCTCTATTGCAGATAGAATTGCCATATGTAATCTATGTGTTGAGGCTGGTGCTAAGACTGCTCTTATGGAAGTGGATGATGTGGCTCTAGATTATCTTAAGGCACATGGTAGAGAGCCTAAGGCTATTTATAAGTCAGATGAAGATGCTAATTTTGCACAGATTATTGATGTGGATTTATCAGAGATTCAGCCTATAGTTGCCAAGCCTCATTTCGTAGATAATGTGGTACCAGCTAAGGAGTGTGCTGGAACTAAAATAGACGAGGCTTTCTTAGGTAGCTGTAATAACGGTCGTATTGAGGATCTTAGAGTGGGAGCTGCCATTATTAAGGGCAAGAGAGTGTCACCTAAGGTCAGATTCCTAGTAGTTCCAGCTAGTAGAGCTGTTTATAAGCAGGCGATGGATGAGGGGCTACTTGATATTTTTATGGAAGCGGGAGCTATGGTTATGAATCCTAACTGTTCTGTATGTTGGGGCGCTTGCCAGGGTGTCATAGGTGAGGGAGAGACACTTATCTCTACAGGCACTCGTAACTTTAAAGGAAGGGCTGGACATAAGGATTCATATGTATATCTTGCATCTGCAGCCACAGTTACAGCTTCCGCCATTACTGGAACTATCACCACAGCAGATTGTTTATAATATAGGAGTTTATAATGAGTAACAGTTTTAATGCGAAGATTTGGA
>JAILNO010000196.1 GCA_024691465.1 Pseudobutyrivibrio sp.
GATGCTATTGTTAATTCCTTCGGTTACTCAGAGCTTAGATAATTACTCTTCCTCTGAGAAAGGATTAATTTGAATTTCGAACCAGAATGTGGCGCCTTGTCCCTGCAGGGATGAGACGCCATATTTAGCGCCATGGAGCTCTAGCACATTCTTAACAATGGAGAGTCCCAGTCCTGTACCCTGCAGTGCGCGCTTATGGGTAGTCTTATCTTTATAATATCTATCCCATACATATGGGATATCCTCCTGCTTGACGCCCTCTCCAGTATCCTTTACTTCGATGCGCAGAGTGTTGCCAGATACCTTCTGGATAACCGTGACTTTCTTATCCTCACCAGTATAGTTGATGGCATTGTTCACCAGATTGTAGAGCACCTGGTACATCTTCTGCTCATCAGCATATATGGTAACCTCGCTATCATACTGGAAATCTATCACGTATCCTTCCACTTCCCTGAGCTTGTTGTATCGCTCCAGCACGTGGCGGATACTCTCTGTTATATTATATTCCTCAGGCTTAATAGTAATGGTACCTGCCTTAAGCTTAGATATGTCAAGCATGTCATTAACCAGACCTGATAATCTCTCAGTCTCATCTATGATTACCTGGACATTCTCAGGCGTATTCTCACCAGGAATATCCCTCATAACCTCAGCATATCCCTTAATCATGGTAAGTGGAGTCCTCAAGTCATGAGATACGTTGGCTATGAGTTCCTTTTGCAGACTGTCTGCCTTACCAAGCTCGGTAGCAGCGTAATTAAGAGTGTCGGATAGCTCCGCCACCTCCATATAATCGCTGGAATCGAACTTGACAGAATAGTCTCCCGATGCCAGCTTCTTAGCGCCTTCATTGAGTACTATGATAGAGCGGGATGTGCTCTTAGCTGTCATGAGAGCCAGCACGAATGCTATGACAACCATAATTACAGATATGATTACCAACTGTGCCTTAAGGGTAGACACTGTAGCATCCACAGGTGTCAGGAGGGAATTAATCATAATAACCTCTTCCACTCCATCCACATTAATAATCCTAATGTAGATAACAGACTCGGCCATATCATCGCCTATATTCTGTCTGAACTGGCCATTATCCTTCTCCTGAGGGATGGTGTACTCTATCCTGCCCTCGCCCTGAGTGTTGGCCCCCTCTGCATCTGGAGCGTACTCAAGCATATTCTCAGGTGCCTTGCTAGGATCCTGGAAAAGTGGCATGTTGCCACCATTTTGCATCTCACTTCCCTTGAACTCAATAACAGCCTCGCCTCCGTTAGCTACAGCTTCCTCGTAAAAGAGACTAAACATGAAGCTTGGCAGGGATGACATCTGGGAATTAGATATATACTCTGCATTATAGAGGGAATTGCCATCTGCATCTGTAATGAAGATACCCAGATTGTTCATAGCTGCAATATGCTCTATATCCTCACCAGGTTCTGACTCAGATGTGAGTAACTCCTCCACCTGATTGAGCACCTTCTCAGTGTCCTTACGCTTAATACTCTTGTAGAAGTCATCCAGATAAACTATCTGAAAAAGCCATAGTACTACTAAGAGTACTATGGCAAAAATTAGAAATATTGAAAATGTTTTCCATTTGATACTAACTCGACTACTTTTCAATGGAATGCCTCCAAAAATAACTATGCTTCGAAGCGATATCCCACGCCCCTAAGTGTAACCAGAAGACGTCTATACTCACCGAGACTATTCCTAAGGAGCTTGATATGGGTATCGAGAGTCCTATCATCTCCGTAGTAATCATATCCCCATACCTCAGTAATGAGGCGCTCTCGCTCCAGGGCGATATTCTTGTTGCGAACCAGGTAGAATAACAACTCATATTCCTTAGGTGACATATCTATGCGCTGTCCGTCTATAGACACTGTCCTCGCTGTGAAATTAATCTCAAGTCCCTCATACTTAAATATGTCCATAGCCCCATCATCAGACTTGCTTCTGCTGGTGACTACATTGACCCTCATCATGAGTTCCTTAGGCGAGAAAGGCTTGACCACGTAGTCATCTACTCCTGCCTCAAATCCGTGTATACGATCATACTCCTCACCCCTAGCCGAGAGCATGATAACAGGTATATCCTTAATCTTCTTAATCTCACTGCAGGCTGAGAAGCCATCCAACTCAGGCATCATAACATCCATAATGATTACATCTATGTCGCTGTTAGCCTTAACCTTGTCGATGGCATCCATACCATCGCAGGCCTCTGTCACTTCATATCCCTCGAACTCACCGTACTTGCGAATTATAGAACGAATCTTTTCTTCATCATCAACAACCAAAATCTTTTTCATATAAACCTCCATATGGATTCATTCATCAAAAAACAGGAAGTCTTCCTATATCTTACTAATAATAATGACCCATAAATGTGAATTCTGCGTGATTATTAAGGAAGAATCTAGTGAATATATGTCTGCTTAGCCTTGCGAATGAAGTATGAAAAAATAACCCATACCACGATAAATGCAATTAAAAATGCTACATTGACAGCCTGTGGGAAATTAACAGTCTTAGTATCATTCAATAGACCCTGTATACCAAACAGAATACAGAAAGCTCCAAATACAACTGTCTTAGGCATAAGATACTTAGATAATCCGCTTATATCAGAGCATCTAGCTAATTCATCTGCTGTAATCATCATAGGATCCACTTCGCCCTTCTTCAGATTCTTGACACCACCGAAGATAAGGTACGCCCCTAAAACTATAATAACTACATCAAAAATTGTCATAAAACTGAGATCCATCTTTCAATCCTCCAATAATTATTCAGTTAAGTTACATTATAACTTTTATCCCCAAGCATTTCCACAGCAATCATTAGGTGCCCATAAAACAATTCAGAGTTTTCCCTCAATTCTAAAAAGTTCACGAAAATATCTGATAAGATGTTTGAATTAACCACTTCGTTATTGTATTATTAATTTATAACTTGCAGGAGGAGTGAAGTATGGAAATTACAGGCAAAAAGATATTAGTATGCGATGATTCAATCCTCGCTAGGAAGCAATTAATGGACGCCGTTAAAGAGATAGCCACAGGCGCCACCTTCATAGAGGGTAAGAACGGTCAGGAAGCAGTCGATTTATATAAGTCTGAGAAACCAGACTTAGTTTTTATGGATATTGTTATGCCTGAGAAGGACGGTAATGATGCTCTGTCAGAGATTAAGGAATTCGATTCCGATGCTGTCATTATCATCGTTTCTTCTGTAGGTACACAAGAACAACTGAAAAAGGCAATTCAGCTCGGTGCAAAGGATTTCATTCAGAAGCCTTTTGAAAAGAATCAGATTCAAGAAATCATTGAGCTTCGACTTGGAGGGAAGTAATTTATGTATACACAGTTCTTAGGTAATTATTTGCTCCAGCATGAGATTGTCACTCAAGAGCAGCTTTTTGCAGCTATGACTCGCCTTTCTCAGACTCACATTAAGCTTGGAACCATAGCTATACACGAGGGACTTATGTCTGCTAAGGAAGTGGATGAATGCCTTTATATTCAGACTAGAGAGGACAAGCGTTTCGGAGAAATAGCTGTAGAGAGAGGATACCTCACAGAAGAACAGGTATCTGAATTGCTATCTAAGCAGACTCCTGATTTCATCCTACTTGGACAGAATCTTGTGGAGGATCAGGTCCTTAGCTATGAGGAATTAGAGAGAGTTCTCTTCGATTATAAGAACGATGCTGAGATATATGATCTCAATCTAGATGTGGAGAACAAGGATGCTATAGATGCTATTATCTCTAATTTCTTTGTTTATGCAGAGTTACCTGTATCTGAGACTAACTTAATGTATTTAGAGCTGATGTTTAACAGTCTCATTAGATTCGTAGGCGAGGATTTCTCTCCACTTACACCTATGGTACTTGAGGAATTCCCAGTTACCTTCGGAGTGTCTCAAGGCATAGTCGGCAGTCATGAGTACATTACTCACATAGATTGTGATTCCGAGACAGCCATAGCATTCGCTTCTAGATACGCCAAGGAAGATTTCCTTGAATTCGATGAATATGTAATCGCAGCACTTGAAGATTTCCTTAATCTTCACAATGGATTATTCATTGTTAATGCTTCCAATACCATGTCTAAGGATGTATCCTTAGAGCCACCAGAGGTAATCACAGACGGTGTAATCTCCGGCCCTAACAAGTGCGTTGATTTCCCAGTTGCTTATTCCTTTGGAACCATTCATTTAATAATTTGCTTTTAAAAAAGACACCCTATATAGGGTGTCTTTTATATATCAATCAGTATTAATACTAATTATATTCCAAGGAAGCGCTGAACCTCGGCGCACATATCCTTAACTTCTACAACAGTATCGTGACGAACCTCTGCTGAACGAATCTCCTCGATAGCATTAGGAATGGCCACCTTGCCAATCTCTGAGAGCTTATCAACTAATACGAAATCTTCCTCATCCTCATATGCTGGATCGATAGAACCCATGACAGCACGTGTGAACTTAAATGGGCTGGCTGTAGAAGCAATAACTGTGGTCTTATCATCCTTAGTGTCTGCCTTATATTTGTTATAAACGCATGAGGCTACACCAGTATGTGTATCGATGATATATCCTGTCTTATCATAGAGATCCTTGATAGTCTCTCCTGTCTCCTCCTCTGAAGCGTAGTTGCCATAGAATGTATCAAGAGCTGACTTCATATCATCTGTAATCTCATAGCTGCCTGTAGTCTTAAGACTCTCCATGAGCTCTGAGTTCTTAACAGGGTCATTACCTGCGATATGGTAGATAAGTCTCTCTAAGTTACTAGAAATAAGGATATCCATAGATGGAGAATTAGTTAAGATAAACTCTCTGTTCCTATCATATGATCCTGTAGTAAAGAAGTCATAGAGGACCTTGTTCTCATTAGATGCACAGATAAGCTTCTCAATAGGAAGACCCATGTGCTTAGCATAGTATGCTGCTAAGATATTACCAAAGTTACCTGTAGGAACTACTACATTGATAGTCTCACCTGACTGAATCTTACCCTCAGCAAGGAGTCTAGAGTATGCATATACGTAGTAAGCAATCTGTGGTACCAGACGTCCTATATTGATTGAGTTGGCAGATGAGAACTGGAATCCTGCTGCATCAAGCTTCTTAGCAAGCTCCTTGTCATTGAACATCTGCTTAACACCTGTCTGAGCCTGATCGAAGTTACCCTTGATACCAACTACATGAGTGTTAGCACCCTTCTGAGTAACCATCTGTCTCTCCTGGATGAGAGATACACCATTCTTAGGGTAGAATACCACGATACGGGTACCCTCTACATCAGCAAAACCTGCAAGTGCAGCCTTACCTGTGTCACCTGATGTAGCTGTAAGAATGACGATATCATTCTTAATATTGTTCTTACGAGCGGAAGTAATCATAAGATGTGGCAGAATAGAAAGTGCCATATCCTTAAATGCAATAGTAGCTCCATGGAAAAGCTCGAGATAATATGCGCCATCTGCATATACAAGTGGAGCAATCTCTTCTGTATCAAACTTGCTGTCGTATGCGCTGTTGATGCAGTGCTTTAATTCTTCCTCAGTGAAGTCTGAAAGAAATAGCTTAAGAACCTCATAAGCAACCTGCTGATATGACATCTCAGCAAGCTTCTCTAGTGAAACATCAAGCTTAGGTACTGATGTAGGAACGAATAATCCGCCATCATCAGCCAAGCCCTTTAATATAGCCTGTGATGCTGTAATCTCCTGTTTCGCCTTATCTCTTGTACTAACGTAATTAATTCCCATGATTCTTCCTCTCTGAATATTTACAAAAATATATCTATCCAAGGTCGGTCTCCCGAGCCCTGAATAGATATACTGTAGCACAGTAAAGAGCTAAAATCTAGTGCCATTTCAACTATTTATTCCACTGCTTTTAGTGATTCTGTCATACTGATTTCATCAAGCCTTTTACCCATAAGTAAATCTATTATGAATGTGAATACTATGGTAAGCACGAAGGCTATGCTATAGCTTAACACAGTGACTCTCACATCAAATGTAATCATATCCACCACTATCTCATGCATGATAAAGGCATGGAGCAGCTTGCCAAGCACCAGTCCCACTGCTGCTCCCATTACTGAGAGTATTATATTCTCTCTGAATACATAGGAGCTGGTCTCCTCCTTATAGAAACCTAGTACCTTGACAGTGGCAATCTCTCGTACTCTTTCTGATATATTAATATTGGTAAGATTATATACCACCACTGCAGCCAGTGCTATGGCACATCCTATTACCAGATATACTATTATATTAAGACTCTCCATCATGCTATCTACACGCTCAAGCATGTCTACATTAGCTGATACCAAGGATATCTTCTTATCCTCCATGAGGGTGGCTCCTATCTCATGGGCATCCCTGTCGCCCACATTGAGATATACATCCTTCTTGTCAGGCAGCTGACCTATGCCAGCCTCATAGCCATCTGTAGTCATATATATGTAATTATTAATGAAATTCTGATTGATAGCTGCCACCCTGTAATTACATGGCGCAATATCATCGGAAGATATGGTTATGATATCTCCCACTTCTATATTATACCTGTCGCACAGCCCCTCATTAATAATAATCTCATCATCTGCCAGGTCAGCCAGTATGATGTCCCCTCCATCCTCATCATGCAGGTCATAGAAGCTGTCTATATTGGCATCTCTATCGTATACATTGAGGTAGATATTCTTAGTGTATCTGCCTGCCTTAAGATCCACTGAGGTGTGATAATACAATAGGTAGTCCTCCGTGCCAAATCCCAATTCCTTAAGTGAATCCACCTCATCCACTGCCCCATCCTTAAGAGTGATATCCACATCATACTTGGATATATTCGTGAATTGATTAACTGCTATATCAGCGATGGAATCATATATTCCAAAACCCGCCACAAGCAGTGCCGTACATCCGCCTATGCCAAGCACCATCATTATGAGTCTGCCCTTATAGCGGAATATATTCCTAAGACTAACCTTCTTAAGGAACTTCAGCCTGTTCCAGAAGAATGGTATATACTCGAGAAAGATACGCTTGCCCGCCTTAGGCGCCTTAGGCCTCATAAGGGAAGCAGCCATCTCTCCCATTTCATACTTGCATGAGAGAAAAGTTACGCCCACCGAACAGATAAAGGCTACCACGAAGCTGATGATAAGCATAGGTACACTGAAGTAGTAATCTATCTCAGAGGTGTTGTACATCATCTCATAGGCAAACCATATAGCCTTAGGGAAAGCCACCGTTCCTGCTATGAAACCTATCACTGCTCCTATAAATGCTGCAGAGCCTGAGTAGGAAATGAACTTAGCCATAATGGCCCCGTTGCTATATCCTAGAGCCTTAAGTACACCTATCTGGGTGCGCTGATCCTCCACCATCCTGTTCATGGTGGTCATACATACTAAAGCAGCTACCAGGAAGAAGAATATCGGAAATACGTTAGCAATAGCCCCCACTATAGATGAGTCATTCTCGAAGCATACATATCCTACATTACTATCTCTTCCAAGCAGATAGGTAGATGCCTCCTCTATATCTGCTATCTCATCCTCAGCATCAGCTATCTTATCTTCAGCATCTGCTATCTCAGTATTGAATTCCTCTAATCCCTCCTCGTAGGATGCCAAGCCTTCCTCATAGGATGCGTATCCTTTTGCATACTCATCTCTAGCTGTGGCAAGCCCGCTCTGAAGGGTATAGAGAGTGGCACTATACTGCTGATATGTCTCACCAGTCATCTGATTGATAAGCATCTGATCTAAGGCGGCCTTAAGTTCCATCTCTTGAGCCTCATACTCCGCTATCTGCGCCTTGGCAGCATCCAGCTCAGATTTAGCATCATCTAGATTAGCCTTGGCCTCATCCAATTCTGCCTGGCCATCTGCCCTGCTGGTCTCAAGCTCTTCCTTGGCATCATCCAACTCATCAGTAGCCTCCGCTATAATCCTGTCATATCTGTTGATAGCGACCTCATCCAAGGCCTGCTTAAGATCATCCTCAGTATCATCAATCAAGTCATTATATTCATCTGAATACAGAGGCAGATCACTATCCAGCTTCACATAACAATCAGTGTAGATATCTGTGTCGAATCCACCCTCATTGATATACATGAATCCCTCTAATACACCGCTTCCCAGGGAAGTACTTCCCCTCTCATACTGAATATACAGTGGTGATTTGGCAGTGCCCACCACGGTGTATTCCTTATACTTGAAGTGTTCCCTGTCCTCGGAATCGTTACTTGATGATATGAGTATCTTCTGTCCTATGATGGATGAGTCATACAGGTATGAATCCACCAGACACTCATCATCCTCCACAGGCATGGTTCCCTCCACAAGCACTAAATTATTAATGCTATGAGGTATACTGATAGCCTTAACCACATGGGAAGCAGCATACACATCCACTATTATGTCAAAAGCAATGGATTCCTCCACCGCTCTGGCCACAATATGCTCTTTCAAATATTCAATATCCTCTTCCTCAAATCCTAGGGAAGATATCAACCTGTAGTCATAGAAATTATTGTCTGTAAGATACTTAAGCATAGACTCTCGCATGGCAGGGTCTGTCACCTTAAGTCCCGCAAAGAATCCCACTCCCAGAGCTATTATTAATACCAGCGCTATATATCGACCTATCGTCTCTTTTATCTCTCTAATACTTGATAAAGCTAACATATCTCATTCCTATAGCAATTACTATTACCACTCAATCTCATCCACACTCTTAGGGTTAGGATTAATCCTCATATCCGCCACCGTGCCTGACTTCACAGTGATAACTCTGTCAGCCATAGCTGTAAGTGCGTGATTATGAGTGATTACCACAACAGTCTTGTTATTGTTCTTGCAGGTATCCTGAAGCAGCTTAAGAACAGAGCGACCTGTGGTATCATCCAGAGCACCTGTAGGCTCATCACACAGGAGTAACTTAGGATTCTTGGCAAGAGCTCTGGCTATAGCTACACGCTGCTGCTCTCCACCAGATAATTGGGCTGGGAAATTGTTCATGCGCTCCTCAAGTCCCACCTCCTTAAGAATCTCCTCCGCGGGAATAGGATCTTTACATATCTGGGCGGCCAGCTCCACATTCTCCTTTGCCGTGAGGTTACCCACCAGATTATAGAACTGGAATACGAATCCCACATCATACCTTCTGTAGCTGGTCAATTCTCTCTTAGAATATCCTGATACATCCCTATCTGCTAAGTACACACCACCTGCTGTAAGAGTATCCATTCCTCCTAATATGTTTAGTATAGTGGTCTTGCCTGCCCCCGAGGCTCCTACAATAATGCAGAATTCCCCCTCTTCTATTTCGAAATTAACATCATGAAGTGCTTCTATTCGCACCTCACCTGTCTTATATATCTTTCCAACATTCTTAAACTCTACAAAAGCCATACACTACCTCCATAATATCCGAAGTGGCTGATTAATATTCATAATACCATCATTGTGTGTAATATTGGCGAAAAATTGCTGTTATCTGAATTTTATGTGTTGGCTGCCTGAATTTTAGCTCCTACCTAGTGATTAATTTATTTGTCGCGGATATAATGATGGCAAATCTTACAAGAGAGGTGTTTCATGAAAAAGAGAGTTGGTGCATTTCTAAAAGGAATAATAATAGCATTCTCAGTAATAATACTAACTGAGGGTTTAGTCCTCTACGGCCTACCTATGCTAGGTATCAATGTTGAGGATACCATTACTTATGTTACTGAGACTATTTCTGCTGCTAAGAATTTCTTCACAGGGAATAATATCGTAGAAGCTTCCTCTAGCAACAGTCATATCCTTAAAGGCGGACCTATGGAAGGAAAGGGCTCACCTTTAGATTCCTCTTCCCTAGATGCCCCTGCAAATACTGGTGAAGAATATACCTTTGATAGTACTACTTACCCCTACAGAGCCTTGTTAAGTGAGGATGCTCAAGAAGTATATAACCAGATATATTCCAACGCTCTCGTATACAACACCGATACCTTCACACTTGTTAACAGTCTGTCGGAGGATGTACTTTGCTCTACCATGAATTGCATGTTCAATGATCATCCAGAACTATTCTGGCTCAATACTTCATATAAGTATGGCTATAACTCTAATGGTCAGGTGGTACAGGTACAATTGAGTTATGGTATCTCAAGTGAAGATTTAGACTCGGCTTCTAGCGCATTTAATAGCAGTGTCTCTACCATTGTTGAGGCAGCCATGACCTATTCTTCTGACATAGAAAAAGAATTATATATACATGATGCTATCTGTGATTTAGCCACTTATGACAGTTCTGCCAGCCTGAATCAGAGTTCTTACTCCGCTCTTGTGACTAATTCCAGCGTATGCGCAGGCTATTCCAGAGCTTTTCAGTACGCGTGCCAAGAGGCAGGGTTAACCTGCTACTATCTCACAGGAACAGCTTCTGGGGGAGATCATGCCTGGAATATTATCTCGATTGACGGCGACTTCTATAATGTGGATTGTACTTGGGATGATTCTATCTCTGAAAGTTACGGTTCATCCGTATATACGTATTTTAATCTGACTGACTCGGAAATATCCAAAGACCATACCCGCTCGGAATTAGCGTCACTTTTGCCTAGCTGTACTGCTACTGAGATGAGTTACACTAATGTGTATGGATCAACTGTTGAAATAGATGATGTCACCACAGGTGATGGCGGCCAGATAACTGATGGCAACTTCACTATACAGGAACCTACAGAGCCAGTTACAGATTGGCATGACGGCCCTGCCCCTGACATGAATGAGAACATGCAGATGATGCCTATGGAGCAAAAAAGAGGCCCAGGCGGAATGAATCCGCCAAAGGGCCCCCAATAGAAACTAATTATTCAACTGAATTAATGAGAGCGAATATCTCATCCTTAATAGCTGCATTGACCTTGAGAGCATTCTCTCTGGAGTCCTGATTAGAGTAGAAATAGAACTTAATCTTAGGCTCTGTACCTGAAGGTCTGATTGCAAACCATGAACCATTGTCTAAGAATAGACGGATGGCATTCTGTGCTGGAATGTCCTCATAGCCATTGATATAGTCGATGACCTTATCTACCTTAGCACCAGCAACTGATGTAGGCATGTTCTCTCTGAACCACTTCATCATGCGCTGTATACGCTGGGCTCCAGGGATACCCTCTAGGATAATATTAGGCTCGTCCTCTGCGAAGAATCCGTACTTAGCATATATCTCCTGAAGTACATCCCAGAGAGTCTTGCCCTGCTTACGATAGTAAGCAGCTGCCTCAGCTACCATCATACCTGCTGATATACCGTCCTTATCACGGATATCCTCACATATAGCATAACCAACTGACTCTTCATAACCGAATAGATACTGATATCCATTCTCGTGGAGATATGGAATCTTGCCACAGATATTCTTAAATCCTGTAAGAGTCTCAAACATCTCTACTCCATAAGCCTTAGCCATAATGGTAGAAAGTGTAGATGTAACAATAGACTTAACCATAGCACCCTTCTTAGGAAGTGTGCCTGCATCCTTGTGACCCTCCAGTACATAGTTAACTAACAGATAACCTGTCTGGTTACCATTAAGTGGTACGTAATTACCCTGGCTATCACGGATCTCAATAGCGAATCTGTCTGCATCTGGATCAGTAGCCATAAGAAGCTCAGCTCCGAACTTGCGACCATACTCCTCAGAGAGCTTGAATGCCTTAGGATCCTCTGGATTAGGATATCCTACAGTGGTGAAGTTAGGATCTGGATTCTCCTGCTCTGGAACGATAGTCCAGTTAGAGAAGCCTCTGTCATTGAGCATCTGTCTAAATGGAATAGAACCACAGCCATTGAGTGGTGTGTATACAAGAGGGATGCTTAGATCTAACTCATCACCCTCATGGATAGCAAGTGCTTCTATCTTATCAAGGTACTCTCTATCATACTCTGCACCCAGCACAGTAATCAGACCTGACTTAACACCCTCATCGAAATCAGACTTCTTGATACCATTCCAGATATCTACAGCATTGATGCAAGCAGTCATACCATCTGCAATCTCAGATGACACCTGACAACCATCATCCCAGTATGCCTTGTATCCATTATATTCCTTAGGATTGTGGCTAGCTGTAATATTGATACCTGACACAGTACCCAGTCTCCTAATCATGTATGCAAGCTCTGGTGTAGGTCTAAGGTCAGGGAACACATATACCTTGATTCCATTGGCAGCGAATATACCAGCAGCCAGATGTGAGAATTCCTTAGAGAAATGTCTAGGGTCATGGGCGATTACAACACCCTTTTCCATAGCTTCCTTACCCTTAGATGCTATATATGCAGCAACACCCTGAGTAGCTTTTCCTACAGTGTAGAAATTCATACGGTTAGTACCAGCACCAACCTTACCTCTAAGACCTGCTGTACCAAAGGAGAGATCCTGATAGAATCTATCCTCGATTTCTTTTTCATCGCTGGCTATGTTATTAAGCTCAGCCTTAAGTGGATCAGAATCTGCTAGATTCTGCAGCCATTCATTATACCTTGACTTATAATCCATTTTTACCTCCTAAAAAGTTATTAAGCGACTTTATCAGTCGCTTAAATCAATATCTAAATTAAGATTAAGTTCATACTGAGGATACTCAGACCTCATGTCATCACAAATCTTATTAAATAATTGCTTCCTGTCTGGTGCTTCGAAGCTAATGACTATATCGAAGCTGACGTACTTCTTAGCTTCATCTAAGAAGAAGCCATGTATCTGCTTAACATAGTCGTATTTCTTAACAAACTTAGACATCTCCTTGCGAAGAATATCTGCAGGTGAGTCCTTCTTGTTCTTGCAGTATATACCGATACCCTCTAGCAATACTCCAGTCTTTTCAAGTACATCATGGGTAATCTGTCTCTGAAGCTGATCCAAGTGAGCCATATCCATATCCTCATCTACCTCAATGTGGATGGAACCTACATATCGCTCTGGTCCATAGTTGTGGAGACTCAGATCATATGCTCCAAGTACTGCACTGTAATTGGCAACTGCACGCTTCACATCATGAGAAAGGGAAGCTTCCACTCTCTCTCCTAATATATGAGAGATGGTATCTGATATCATATCATATCCAGATTTAATAATTATAATAGATATTATAGCTCCAAGCCAAGCCTCTAGACTAATACCTGAGATAATAAATATAATGGCTGCCACTAATGTGGATGCAGAGATGATGGAATCAAGCTTAGCATCCTCACCTGATGCTACTAAAGAGCCTGATTTAACTTCCTCGCCCACCTTCTTAACATAAGTACCAAGCACTATCTTGACAAGTACAGCCACCGCCACGATAACTAAGCTTACAGTATTGTAAGAAGGTGTGGATGGATCAATAATCTTCTTAATAGACTCTATCAACGATGTGATACCTGCATAAGATACAATGATGGCTATGATAGCAGCTGTAATATACTCAACTCTACCATGTCCAAGTGGATGCTTCTTATCTGGCGCCTTATTGGCAAGCTTGGTTCCAATAATAGTAATCACAGAAGAAAGCGCATCACTTAAGTTGTTAACAGCATCAAGCACGATGGCAATTGATCCTGTCACTGCGCCAACGATAGCTTTGAATAATGCAAGCAGACAGTTGGCTCCTATTCCTATTACACTAGTTTGTACAATTTTTTTCTCTCTATTCATAATCCTACTTCTTGTTCTTCATATTCTTGACATATGTTCTAAGTTCTTCTTTGGTCTTTTTGTTGAGTTTCTCCATCTTCTTAAGGACCTCATACTCAGCGGTTCCCTCGCTGGCAATTAGGAAATCTACTTCCCCTGCGCCCTTAGATGGAATGGTGTCCTGCAGAAGCTCGAATGGAGACACATCCAGTACATCGCAAATAGACATGATCTTGTCTGAGGATGGATTGGTCTTCTTCCTCTTCCAATCACTGATAGTACTCTGAGCTATACCTGTACCTGCAGATAGCTCTAGCTGAGAAATCCCCTTCTCTTCCATCAATTTGAATACTCTCTCACTGATAATCATAGTAATACCCCCTTTTTACATAACTTGAACTAAATCCCTTAACAATAATTACCTATTGTATATACGATAATTATAACTTATTAAAAAAATCCTGCAATAAGTCACAAACTATGTATACTTGTGATGCTCCTGCTTCTCTAAGTACATAAGCCTGTCGATGATATTCTGAAACTGCTTAGCTGACAAACCACTATCGTGGGAATACTTGTGGAATCCACAGCTCACATCTACCCCCTCAGGCCACCCATATCTCTTGCCTATCTTATAGATGGCATTATGTGTGTCGTCTATCTTCTTAGATACCTGGTCCTCATCGGTTTCTCTGGTGATAACACAGAACTCATCACCACCGAACCTACCTATGTAAGTATTCTCTCCAAATATATCCACCAGCGTCTCAGCTATACTCTTAATAGCTCTATCGCCAGCCTCGTGTCCCAAACTATCGTTAATCTCTTTGAAATTATCTACATCCATCATGATGGCCAGGAAATCTCTGCCTGATGATGCTGCACTCTTAATCATCTCCTCCATCCTGATATCCAAGCCACGACGGTTGAGCACACCTGACAGATAGTCCATATTAACATCCCTGCTCTGGTACGAGAAAAATAGTATCAGGCATCCTAAGGCAATACCCGCATAGGTAGTATCTAAATTAGCCAGGAATATCTGGAGTATGGCTCCTATTAATGAGAATATTGGTAGGAACAACAATGTCTTCTTATACTCACTCATAATGCTATCCTTGAAAGCTATTGCATATACGGATAACAGGGCTATGAAAAGTAACATGAGGCCTGCTCTATAGTAGAAGAATGTCCCTCTGTAATAGATTCCATTTTCAAAATAAAAGAACCACCTAAGGTTAAATATAGTAGATATCAATACAATGGCCGCGTTCCCCACCGCAAAGATCTCAAAAGCATATCTAAAGGCCATCCTGCTCTTGCTCTTATTATCATCCATCCAACAATCCATGTAATAGATTGCAAAGAGTATGTCCAATGGATCCAGTAAGAATATAATGAAGTATCCAATCTCAGCAAGTAATAGATAATTATCTGGATGCACTTCCCCTATCCTACCTATGGTCTCTGAAAGTAGTAAAACAAGGGTACACACAAGAATGGCAGAATATTTCCTGCCCTTTTGCAATCTGGATGTTTTATTCTGAAATATAAGAAGCAATATTAAAAGAAATGAAGTGAAAAAACTCAATATCGCCCAACTTGCTACATCTATCATAATCGTCCTCGTTATAGATAATATGCTATTAATAAAGCACCACACTGAAAATATCTTATCATAATAAGTGTAAAAATCTGTGAATTCAGGACACAAAAATAAAAACCCTCTTTAATTAATGTAAGTGCTAATTAAAGAGGGTAAAATTAACAAACTATTATCTCGTAGCTGGCCTCAAAACTCTGTCCTGGAAGTAAGCTATTAGAGTGCTCTCGCTCCTCTAGATGCTGATTGAATCCCACTCTATCGCATCGTCCATACCATGGCTCAATACATACGAAAGGTGCATGCTTCATAGTAGGTGACCACACACCGAATAGAGAGGATGGACAAGTAACTGCCACCATATCCTGACCATTATCATCCACTATAGTTACCCTATCAGCCTGGCTATCCTCAATTATAAGTGCATCCTTGGCAAATAGTTCATCTGACATCCTAAGGATTCCCTTATCAAGCTTATATGTATCCTGATTGTCAGATAGGCATCCTGAACCACCATCATCAATTAAATTAGATACGATGGAATCCAGCGTCTCATCCCCCTTAGTGAACCTGAGAGTGTATGTATCCAAGTCACAGTTGAAGGCAGGATGTGCTCCGATTGAGAAATACATGGTCTCATCATTAGTATTATCAACCCTCCAGCTGACTACTACCCTGTCATCCTCCAGAATATATCCAATGATTAACGTAAATGCGAATGGATATTTCTGTAAGGTACTCTCATCACTCATAAGCTTAAAGTACATATCCTTATCACTCTGAGACACCAGGCTAAACTCCATATCTCTTGCAAAGCCATGCTGCCCCATCTCATAGGTCTTACCCTTATATATAGACTGCTTGCCATAATAATTACCCACCAGTGGGAATAACACAGGAGAAGTCCTGCCCCAATATGTACTATCTGCCTGCCACATGAGTTCCTTGCTATCGGATATACGGATTAAAGACCTAATCTCTGCTCCATGGGAATCAACGGTAAGCTTAAGCTTATTATTCGATATTGTATATTCCATATCACGCTCTCCTTTAATATATCTTGCTATATTATACAAAAAGGAGTTTTGCAATGCAAAACTCCTCATAGTCATAACCCGATTTAATTATTAGATATCTACCTTAGTATTACCACCTAAGAATGTAGGAAGCGACTTGCCATCACGCTTCCACTGTGAATACTCTGCTGTGGCAGCGAACATTACATCACCTGATGAATTAAGAGCTGTCTCAACTGAATCCTGAACTACACCGATAATGAATCCAACTGCTACTACCTGCATGGCCACATCTGAATTAACTCCGAAGAGTGAGCATGCCATAGGAATGAGTAGTAGTGAACCGCCAGCTACACCTGAAGCTCCGCAGGCAGCCAGAGTAGCAATGAATGCAAGGATGAGTGCTGTAACAAAAGATACCTGAATACCTACTGTATTGGCCGCAGCAAGCGACATAACTGCAATAGTAATAGCTGCTCCATCCATATTTATAGTTGCTCCTAGAGGAATAGATACTGCGTACATTTCTCTATCCATGCCAAGCTTCTCACAAAGTTCCATATTAACAGGAATATTAGCTGCTGAACTACGTGTGAAGAATGCTGTCACACCTGACTCCTTAAGGCATCTGAATACAAGTGGGTAAGGGTTGGTTCTAAGTGTAATAGCTGCAAGGAGTGGATCAACCACCAGGGCAACCACCAGCATACAGCCAACCAACAATGCAAGTAACTTGCCATAATCTGTGAATATAGCCAAACCATTAGTAGACACATTAGCGTACACAAGACCCATGATACCAAATGGTGCTAAGTTAATAATCCATCTGACTGCCATAGATACGATATTGGCAATATCTTCCATGGTCTTCTTGGTAGTATCTCCAGCAACTCTCTTAGCAGCAAGTCCTAGGATAACTGCCCAGAAAAGAATACCGATATAACGTCCCTCTACGATAGCCCCCACTGGATTGCCTACCATATTAGTAAGAAGGTTAGCAAGCACTTCTCCCACACCTGTAGGAACTGTATCAGCCTCAGCTGCCTCGCTGAGCATGATAGTCTGAGGAAAAATGAAGCTGCCCACTACTGCAACTACTGAAGCAAGAAGTGTGCTGGCCATATATAGGATAATAACAAGACCGAATCTACGATCCAGTTTATCGTTACCCTGTGCCAAAGCAGAAATAACAAGTACGAATACAAGTACAGGAGCTACAGCCTTAAGTGCTCCTACGAAGATGGTTCCAAGCAAGGAAATCACCTCGAGATTATCGAATAATAATCCAAGCACTGCTCCGATAACTAATCCGCAGAGAATCCTGACAATTAAACTGACACTGTTGTATGCTTTTACGAGTTTCATATAGTATATCTCCCTATAAATTATTTGCCATAAATGACATGTTGAGGATATTTTATCGTAGTAAAGTATTAAAGTAAATAGAATATAGTTTTAACTTATCCAAAAATATTGTTATTTGTTGCAAAGTATTTCCAAAATATGACATAATAATATAACAAATAGCTGACATCAAAAGAGGTTTCTGAGATTTCAACTAAATATAATGTATTGTGAGGGAATTAGTATGAAAAGATCTAAACGCAAACTTAGCCTAACGGCCATCCTACTCTCAGTAATAATTCCACTATTTATTGCTGTAATGGCATGTGATGTCTACAGTGGAATTCAAATGAGACACATTCAAGCCACCGATGAAGAAACCTATTACACTATGCTGTATGGAATCAGCACCGACTTACTCAATGCAGATAGAGACCTATACCAAGCTATGCTGTCTGGCACACAATCTATCGCATATGCGAAATATGCAGATGCCAGGACATTAGAGGGGTATGCCACCGACTACAATGACAATGTAGCTCAGGTAGAAGCAGGTGTTAATGAGGCCATAGAGCTTGCTAAGAAGAACGACTTCTTATACACCAGTGTCACGGCTGAAAACGGTGAGAACTTGGCAACAGCCTATGAGAATTTCAATACTCATTTCAATAACTGGAAGAGTGACTATGATGTAACTAATCGAAGTGGAAATACAGATGCATGGGGTAGCAACTTTATTTCTACACGAGAAGAGCTCAGCACCATGAACGATATTGTAGAGGCCTGGGCTTCTATGGAGAATGAATATAATCAGAAGAATATTAGTACGATTGTTACATCTACTACTATTATCTTCTCTGCTATCGTGATAGTACTCTTGATATTTACAATCTATATATTAAGAAGTATCACCAAGAGTCTTAAAGAGATTACTGTGGACATCAAGAATCTATCCACTGGAGATTTCGTAACTAAGATTAAGACTAATACTTTCATATCTGACTTCTCCAATATAGGAGACTCACTTGAAAGTATGCGACACGATTTAAGAAATGCACTCTCACGAATCATAGATCACGCGCATGATGTCAATGCTAAGGCAGAACAGACCATGGAGAATATCTCTGTATCGCAGCAGACTACTAACGATATCAGTTCTGCTGTATATGATATAGCCGAGGGTGCTACAGCCATGGCTCAGGACGTATCAAGCACCGCTACTATTACCACAAGCATAGGTGATTCAGTAGACAATGTACTAGATTCAGCTAATGGCAATTTAGATAAGGGACAGATGGTATTCGACGAATCATCTAAGCTCAAGGATAAGCTAGAGCAGATTAAGATTCAGGATCAGCGTACCGATGCAATTGCTTCTGATGTAGCTAATTCAGTAGGCGAGACTGCCAGCGTAGTATCACAGATTACTGAAGCCGCTGAAGGAATTATCAATATTTCCAGTCAGACTAATCTCTTGGCCCTCAACGCTTCTATCGAGGCTGCACGTGCTGGCGAAGCAGGTAAGGGATTCGCAGTCGTTGCTGACAATATCAAGAACCTGGCTGAGGAAACTAATAACCTGGCTGGCGAGATTACAGGAATGCTTGCTACTATCACAAACTACTCTGATACTAATAAGAAATTAGCTGAAGATATCAAGGCTGCCACAGCCAGCGAAGCTCTCGCCCTGGAGGATATGAGCGAATCCTTCGATGAGATGCTTAGACTCCTACAGGAGACTGAGGTAGGCAACCACCAGATTGTAGAGCTGGTCAAGTCAGTTAACACAGACAAGAACAGTATCCTCAGTTCTGTAGATTCCCTATCAAGTATCTCAGAGGAGAATGCTGCAAGCACTCAGGAGACCAGTGCTAGCCTCACTCACTTAGACTCAAGCATGGAGGCTATAGTTCAACAGGCCAACGAGCTCAAGTCTATTTCAGAAGAGCTTACGGAAAATGTACGATACTTCAAGGTAGAGCTTCCTCCAGAAGTCATAGCTGAAGTAGAAGCCAGAAAGGCTAAAGAAGCTAAAGAAAAGAAATAACCAAAATAAAAGTAGTCGCCGTAAAAGGCGACTACTTTTTTTATTCTTTGACACCACCTAGTGCCACTCCTGCAATTATAAACTTAGAAAGTAATAAGTATGCAACTATGATTGGTACTATAGCAACTGTAATCATCATATATACCTTACCCATATCGAAATTCATATAATCAGCACCTCTAAGTGTAGCTATGAGAATAGGTACTGTGGACTTCTCCTTGGACTGTAATACCAGGGCTGGAACGAAGTAATTGTTCCATGAACCTACAAAAGTAAAAATAGCTTGAACAGCAATAGCTGGCTTCATTATCGGAAATACGATTCTATTAAAGATACTTAATTCCTGACATCCATCTATCCTGGCTGCCTCCACCAGTGAAAGCTGTAGATTGGATTGCAAGTAACTGTACATGAAATAGAATACAGCTGGACTGGCAATTGAAGGTAGTATCAGAGGAATCAAGGTATCATAGAATCCCATATTAGTAATAAGTCTTAGAAAACCTAATGCAGTAACCTGTGTAGGCATTACTAAGATAATCATAATAAATGTAAATGCCACCTTCTTAAGCTTAAAATCATATACATATAATCCGTAAGCCGTAAGGGCTGAGAAATATGTGCAGATGGCTGCACAACAGCTTGATACGATGATACTGTTAAGGATACCTTTCATCATAGGAAATGTTCCATCGTTAGCTACAGCCTTGAAGTTATTCATAAAATTACTTTTAGGAAGAGCTGAGAAGCCCTTTTGTAATTCCGCATGAGAGCATGTGGAATTGATTATTAAAATGTAGAAGAAGAACAAACACATGAATGACAGAATTATAAGTGCCATATGTGCTATTAAGCTTCTTGCTACCTTGCTTACATTCTTTCTCTCCATTTTATTTCTCCTTATTCCTCTTAAGCCTCTTTTTTCTGGCTCTTGCTTCCGCCTTGATATCATCTACATTTCCGTTAACCATCCTATAGACTATCAAGCATAATATTCCACTGACAATAAACAGATATACTGAAAGTGCTCCTGCTCTACCGTAATCTGGAGCTCTAAGCAAGTTGTTAAGCCACATAATTAATGTGTAGCTGGATCTGTTAGGATTACCCTGTCCATTAGTCAGTATCTGTGGAACATCAAACATCTGTAATCCACCTATTAAAGAAGTAATAAGAGTGTAGGTCAAAATAGGTCTGATTAGAGGTAGTGTAATATGGAAAAATGACTGTCTAGGAGTGCATCCATCAATGGAAGCGGCCTCAAAAATATCTGGACTAATGCCCATGATGGCAGCCATAAGCATAATGGTGGTATTTCCAAACCACATTAGAAAATTCATCAGTGCAATAAGTAATCTGGTTCCTAAAGCAGTTCCCATGAAATCTATAGGCTTAGCTGCTAATCCTAAACCTACTAAGATATTGTTAACAGGACCTGATGTAGAAAACAGTGTAAAGAACAGCATTGCAAAAGCTGATGCCATTATTAAATTTGGTAAATATATCACCACTTTAAAAAATTGTTCTCCATGAATCTTGAGACGCATATCCACAAACCATGAGGCAAGTAAAAGTGCTATGACAATCTGAGGAACAAAACCAATAATCCATAGGGTAAATGTGTTTCCCATATAGGTGAAGAAATCCTTACCCATCACATTGATATAGTTATCAAATCCCACGAAATTAGGTCCTACTATTCTAAGTCCTGAGCGATAGTACTCGAAGAAGCTATACCTAATCGTGTCTAAAAGTGGTATTAATGAAAAAATAATATAAGTCAAAAAGAATGGAAGAATACAAATATATCCCCATTTTGCTCGACTTATTCCGCTATGCTTTTTCATAAAAAATCTCCTTAAAATCAGGAGGCAGGCATGAGCCTACCTCCCACAATCCATAAAACAATTCAATAATTATTCAGGCCAATTAACAGCTGTTATATCTGGATATCTCTCCATAATAGCCTTCTCGAAATTAGCCTTAGCTGTATCGTAGTCTACCTGTCCCTGGAAATAATCACCGAATGCATTCTGGATGAGCTCAACACATCCTTGATCATATGGTGAAAGTGTAGTCATCTCGATTGATGATGCTGCTGGCTGGAAGTACTTAAATGGATTCTCACCACCTAAGAATTCAGCACTGAAGCTCTCATCCTCTGCTATCTCCTTCATACCAGTCTGAGTATTAGTGAAGTCGAGATAGTCCTTTGTAATCTGCATAAGATTATCCTTATCTGCTGTTACTGCAAGCATAATCTCCTTAACATGCTCTGGGTTGTCTGTTCCTGCACAACCATGTACGAATGAACCACCCCAGTTGAATGCCTGTGGACCATCGGTAACAGCCCATGCTCCAGCTTCACCATCCCAGTTAGGATTGAGTACGAAGTCAATTCCCCATGCTGGAAGTAAGAAACCGAATACCTTAGACTCAGAACCCATAGACTTGTTCCAGTCATCTGTCCACTGTCCCTTGATGTTCTTGTCGAATAAACCAGCGTCTACCCACTCTTTAGAATCATTAATCCAATTGATAATCTGTGGATCTACATTGATCTCAGTACTGCCCTCTGCAACCCATGGCTCAGAGATGCTGTTACCATATGCTCTGAATGTATCAGCATATGTTGCAAGAGTGAAATAGCCCTTAGCCTTAAGCTCCTCACCAGAAGCCTTCATAGTATCCCAATCAGCTACCTTCGCATGAATCTCATCAGGATCATCTGTTCCGAATACATCAGTAGCAATATCTCTTCTGTATGCGAATAGACATGGGCATGCCTGCCATGTAGAACCTCTCTGAACTCCATTAGCATCAGAAGCTACTGTCTTAGTGAATTCGTACTGATCAGATAAATCTGCTGCTGGATCTATGCCAAGCTCTGTAAGTGGAATAGCTACATCAGCTGCTGCATCTGTATACTTAACTACATAGTCTGTCTCTGATAAGAACATATCAATCTTGTCATCAGCTGCTGCAGTTCCCTGATTCAATAATGCTTCATCTAACTTACTCTGATATACACCATCCTGATTAGGATTAACTGTCCAATGTATCTCAGTTCCATCTGTAAGGTATGTAATTGTTCCGTCCTCTGATGTATGATCTACCTTATCATACACAGCCTCTACTCTGGTTCTGAACTCATCATTCCAGCAGTAGATATTAATTACCTTACCTTCTTGGCCGCCATCAAAATAGCTGCTGGTAGCTGCTGCATTGTCCACACTATTACTTCCCCCGCAAGCTGTAAGCCCTGAAAGCATAGTAAGTGCCATCATAAGACTAACCACTTTCTTTTTCATTACGTTTCCTCCTTAGAAATCTTCTATATTGGGTAACCCCTTAATCGATTAATATCTTAATTCTAAGCGGTTTTTTCCTATATCAAATTCATTGCTAAAATATAAAAATCATGCTATTCTTTCTCTAAATTTGTATTTGCATTTATAGGAGATGATATGAACAACTTCTTACCATATAGTTCCTCAGACGACGATAAAGCCATCATGCATCGTCATCAGAATTCAGAGCTTCTATTCTACCAGCAGGTAGCTAAGGG
The DNA here is from genome assembly GCA_024691465.1 of Pseudobutyrivibrio sp. The sequence goes on from JAILNO010000196.1 coordinate 23,294, forward strand.
AGATATTGACTCCGTTAGAGAGAATTGTCTTAATCACGAGTTCCTCAATCAGGCAGGCGTGGGACAGCTCTCTAGAGATCCTATCCAGAATTTCAAATATCACTTCGTGGTTTCTGTTGCTATTATTTCTAGATTATGTGTGGATAATGGTATGGAAATGGAGAAGTCATATCGATTAAGTGATTTTTACATCCAGAAATTAGATGATATTAATACTGTGGAACTATTGGAACAGCTCCACGATAGGATGGTTACTGACTACACTTCCCGTATGAGAATAATCCGTCAGAATGCTGGATTATCGCGCCCTATGACTGAGTGCATGAATTACATATACTCTCATCTAAAGGAGCGTATTACTATTAAAGATCTGGCTGATTACACCAGCAACTCAACCAGCTACATCTCCCGTCTATTTAAAGAAGAGATTAATATATCCGCCAGTGATTACATTAGATCGGCCAAGCTAGAAGCGTCTAAGAATCTCCTTAGATATAGCGATTACTCACTGGCAGACATAGCTCATTATTTCGCCTTCACCTCTCAGAGCCATTTCATACAGCTCTTTCAGAAGGAGACTGGCCTCACCCCTAAGAAGTACCGCGAGAAATACTACGGTACCCAATGGAAAGGAACAGCGGGCGATATAATGGAATATATCGACCCGCTTTCAAATGAAGAAATATAATTAATTACTCACCCATGCGAGCAAGCATAAGTCTGAATTCTTCCTCTCTAGACTCTACCAGGCTAATATGGATATCACTAATCTCCATACCGTCCTGAGCAAAGTATAGCTTCATGAAGAAATTCATAGCACAATTATCAAGAGGTACCTCGATGGTCTGCCAATCTCTATCCTCTCCTGTGAGGGTAACCATCTTAAGTAACTCCTTATCTCTGAAGATGCTAAGTGGAATCTGAGCTAAGTCACTGGTGGCATTAGCTCTCACGGTCATACTAAGCTTATAGTCTCCCCTCTCTTTGAAGGAAACAGTGATCATATTAGTACTGTTGCGCTTAGTACTGATTAGCTCTGGTGAGATAGAAGTCTCGCCACTCTCATCGATTCTACAATCAATCATGTGGTCATAGTCCACCTCATCCTCATCTACTTCTTCAGCTAATTTAATATCCAGCTCATTGCCCTTATTAATGTAGCGAGCAAATACAGGCTTATCCATGACAAAGGAACATATATTGGCAGCACATCTAAGGAGCTCTCCTCTAGTAATCTCGCCCTTCTCAAGTGCTTCTTTGAGATTGTCCTTATTAGTATTATCAAGTGCTGAATTGGTAACCATGTATAAGTCATTCTGAGCCCTTACGATGGAAGCCATATCGGAATTATCGCCGTGATATGACTTGCCTCCCTTAGCCCACCAATCTGTCATAACAATTCCCTTGAATCCCCATTCATCGCGGAGAATCTTAGTAACTAAATCATAGTTAGAAGAAGTGTAATAGCCATTTACTGAACCATAGGTGGTCATAACTGCATGAGCGCCACCTTCCTTAACAGCTATCTCAAATCCCTTCAGGTATATCTCTCTAACAGCACGCTCGGAAGCCACATGCTCTACTGTATGTCTACCTGCCTCCTGAGTATTCATAGCGAAGTGCTTGATGGTTCCTGTCACCCCATAATCGTGCATACCCTTAAGCTGAGCTGCTGCATTCATTCCAGTTACAAAAGGATCCTCACTGAAGTATTCAAAATTACGTCCATTGAGAGGATGTCTATGTAGATTTATACCTGGTCCAAGTAATACATCTATCTTGTTCTTGCGAAGCTCAAGACCCTCGTAATTATATAATTTCCTAGATAATTCTAGATTCCAAGCGCTGGCAAGACATGTGCCATTAGGCATGGCAAATGCCTGCTTACCTGAATCCATACGGATACCTGAAGGACCATCTGAACAGCAAGCCACAGGAATACCCCTATTAAGTAAGCTATCAGTGACACCGCCAAAAGCACCTCCGCAGCCTGGCGTAACCTTAGGAGAGCTCATACCCTCACCACGTACTATGCAGCACAATTCCTCATCGGTAAACTGAGTCACGAAGCTCTCCATAGAGCACTTGTTATTAAATACATCCTCAAGGACATATGACCTATCCTTACATGGAATATCCTTAGGCAGATTAGCCGCCCTGGTATCTGCAGGATCAACTGTTGCAATAGGAACTCTCTCATATGTTAACTGATATGTATCACCCTTAAGCTCTGGCTTCATTCTGTCAAAATTAACTACTGGCGCCATAGCCTCTGAGAGTTGTTCAAATACAACTACACTATCTGTATCAAAGCTGGCTGCGAACTCTGCCTCTCGTACATTTCTGCCCACATAGAAGCTGTATGTGCCATCTAACATTACATAAGCACTCTTGTGACCAGTATGTCCATAGTCATCGTAGCTGGATAACTGGTAATTCGTAATTACGATATCAAGCGTCTCTGTCTCACGAGGCATAAGCTCCTTAGTCTTAGCGAAGCCAACCAACTCTCTGGCAGGATTACCAAGTACCCCCTGTGGCTTGGATACATACACCTGTACCACCTGCTGACCTGCTCTTAGGCCCTGATTAGTCACTGTAACTCTAAGCACTGTATCGTCTGTATGTGAGAAACCTACTGTCTTAATCTCGAAATCTGTATACGACAGACCGTATCCAAATGGATACAGCACCTTATCCTTGGCAAAAGTCTCGAAGTATCTATAGCCTACATAGATATCTTCCTTCTGAATATTGCACTTATCCCCTGCGAAGTTATCATTAGATGGATAATCTGTAATATCACATGCAATAGTATCAGTGAGACAACCAGAAGGATTAACATCGCCTGATAGTACATCTAAAGCACCCAGGCCTCCCTCCTGTCCTCCCTGCCATATATACATGACAGCTGAAGGATTGTATTGCTGAACCCACTTCATATCTATGATATTGCCCACGTTCAGTAGAACTATCGTATGTTCGAAGTGAGCTGTAACATTCTTAATCATGGTATGCTCATCATCAGTAAGCAGATAGCTACCCTTAGCATTGCTGTTATCCTGATCCTCACCTGCTGTACGACCGATGAGAACCACAGCCACATCAGCTGTGCCAGCAGCCTGACTTGCTATCTCATCTGTAATAGACATCTCTTTCTGGAACCATGGCTCAGCAGCCCATCCAGCACCTGCATCGAAGGGATTATCCTTAATCCATGTATCGTAAGCGTCCTTAAGTCCCTCATCTAATGTGAATCTGTCATCAGCCTCGATGGCCTCCCTGACACCGATTACATACTTGGTATTAACCATACCGCCAGAGCCTGTTCCGCTCTTATAATAATTGAACTGGCTTCTGCCAAACAGTGCTATCTTAGTACCTGGCTTAAGAGGCAAGGCACCATTATCGTTCTTAAGAAGAACTGCACCCTCTGCCACTGCTCGTCTAGCCACTTCAGAAAACTTTTCCAAGTCAAATACTTTACTACCCATAACCATACTCCTTAACATAATTTAAGTTATACCTAGTATAGCAAACCATTATAAATATAAGTATCAAAATTAGACATAAAATATAATTTTCATGATATCAAAAAAGAGCCAGCTAAAAATAGCTGGCTCCCATTTATTAGAATCTGATAACCATGGTAGTGCCCACCCCTGGAGCACTATCCACCTCTATTTGAGCATCATGTATCTCAACTATGTGCTTGACTATAGCAAGACCTAATCCCGTGCCTCCTGTGGCCTTTGATCTGCTCTTATCCACTCTGTAGAACCTCTCGAATATGCGCTGCTGCTCAG
>JAILNO010000007.1 GCA_024691465.1 Pseudobutyrivibrio sp.
CGTAGACAGAAGAATAGAGGAAGAGGCAAGAAGTCTGAGTACGCTCTTCAGCTTCAGGAGAAGCAGAAGGCTAAGTTCATCTATGGCGTACTTGAGAAGCCTTTCCGTAATTATTATGAGAAGGCTGACCGTATGAAGGGCATGACAGGTGAGAACCTCATGACATTACTTGAGAGCCGTCTTGATAACGTAGTATTCCGTATGGGATTTGCTCGTACAAGAAAAGAAGCTCGTCAGGTTGTTGATCACAAGATGTTCCTTGTAAACGGTAAGCAGGTTAACATTCCTTCATACCTTGTAAAGGCTGGAGATGTTATCGAAGTTCGCGAGAAGTCAAAGAACATTCAGAGATTCAAGGATATCACTGAGGTAACAGCAGGCAGAACAACTCCTGAGTGGGTTGATGTTGATGCTGAGGGCCTTAAGGGTACAGTTAAAGAGCTTCCTAACAGAGAGCAGATTGATGTTCCTGTAGACGAGATGCTTATCGTCGAGTTATATTCAAAATAATAAAATTTAGTTATTGTTTACAAAAAGCACTTATACAAGCTTGCTTGTATAAGTGCGATTTGTTACAATTTTACTATGCGGCAATGAGCGTTGATACAGAATATTATTTAATATTCTGTTTTTTAAAGTCTAGTACATTATATTAAGGAGGCAATGTAGTGTTAAATTTTGAAAACCCAAATATAGAAATCGCTGAGATTTCTGAGGACAAAAAATACGGCAGATTCGTTATTGAACCTCTTGAGAGAGGATATGGTATAACACTTGGTAATTCACTTCGTAGAATTATGCTTTCGTCTCTGCCAGGTGCTGCAGTTAGCCAGATTAAGATCGAGGGCGTTCTTCATGAGTTCAGTGCTATCCCAGGAGTTAAAGAGGATGTTACTGAGATCGTTATGAACATCAAGAATCTTGCTATTAGAAATAATAGCTCTTCTGATGAGCCTAAGACAGCATATATTGAGTTCGAAGGTGAAGGAGTTGTTACAGCTGCTGATATCCAGGTAGACTCTGATATCGAGATTATTAATCCAGATCTTGTTATTGCACATCTTAACGGTGGCAATGATTGCAAGCTTTACATGGAGCTTACAATTACTAAGAATCGTGGATACATATCTGCAGATAAGAATAAGACACCAGATACTCCAATCGGTAAGATTGCAGTAGATTCTATTTACACACCAGTAGAGCGTGTTAATATGACAGTTGAAGACACTCGTGTAGGCCAGGTTACTGATTATGACAAGCTTACACTTGATGTATATACTAATGGCACAATGGGTCCTGATGAGGCTGTTTCTATGGCAGCTAAGGTACTCAGCGAGCACTTAAATCTTTTTGTTAATCTTTCAGATGCTGCACAGGATCTCAGCGTTATCGCTGACAAGCCTGATGATACAACAGGTAAGACTCTTGAGATGAGCATTGATGAGCTTGAGCTTTCAGTTCGTTCATACAACTGCTTAAAGAGAGCTGGTATCAACACAGTAGCAGAGCTTTGCGACAAGTCACCAGATGACATGATGAAGGTTCGTAACCTTGGTCGCAAGTCTATGGAAGAGGTAGAGCAGAAGCTTAGTGAGCTTGGTCTTTCACTCAAGATGATTGAGGACTAGTTCAAAGCAATATAACCGGAAATAATGCATGGATGATAAGACCGATGAGCACGTCTGTGTATGCTTTCCATCACCTAGTTGTGGGATAAGACCGATGAGCACCCGTGACGCGTTTATTTCAGGAGGAAAGAAATGGCAAAGTACAGAAAATTAAGCAGAACTTCATCACAGAGAAAGGCTCTTTTAAGAAATCAGGTAACTGAGCTTCTTTATCATGGTAAGATCGTTACTACTGAGGCTAAGGCTAAGGAAGTTAAGAAGATCGCAGAGCACATCATTACACTTGGCGTTAAGGAAAAGGATAACTTCGAAGAGGTTACAGTTCAGGCTAAGGTTGCTCGTAAGGATAAGGACGGCAAGAGAGTTAAGGAAGTTGTTGATGGCAAGAAGGTTACTGTATATGATACAGTAGACAAGAAGATTAAGAAGGATTCTCCTTCAAGACTTCACGCTCGTCGTCAGATGATGCAGGTTCTTTACACCCCAACAGCTAAGGGCGACAAGAAGAGCGAGTCACACAAGGTTGACATGGCTAACTTCGTATTTGATGAGATCGCTCCTAAGTATGTTGATCGCAAGGGTGGTTACACACGTATCGTTAAGATCGGACCACGTAAGGGCGATGCAGCTATGGAAGTAGTTCTTGAGTTAGTTTAATTATTGCTTTCTAGGACCAGGACATTAGTCCTGGTCTTTTTTTGTAGAATTTTTTAGTTAACGTATAACTAAAGTATTTTTAAACCAATTAAAAAATAACCACTATCAATATAATCAATTCTGTTGTATCATGAAAATAACTTTCTATCTAATAAATGAGGTGTTTTATAATGGCAAAAGATTCAACAAAGAAAATGACAGAAGGAAATCCAATGACACTCATCTTGGGTTTCTCTATACCTATGCTTGCAGGTTTGATCTTTCAGCAGATGTACAATCTGGTGGATACTATTATAGTAGGCCAGACACTTGGAGACAGTGCCCTTGCTGCAGTAGGCTCTACGGGCTCTATTAATTTCTTGATTAATGGTTTCTGTATGGGTGTATGCTCTGGATTTGCCATTCCTGTCGCTCAGAGATTCGGCGCTGAATCCTATGACTCCATGCGTAAGTTCGTTGGTAATTCAGTGGTTATCGCAGCTATTTTTGCTGTAGTAATAACTACAATTGTCAGTGTTTTTTGTTATCAGATACTTTATATTATGCAGACACCCGATGATATTATAGATTTAGCTTATTCGTATATTTCTATTATCTTCTTTGGTATACCAGTTACATTCTTATACAATCTCACTGCTGGTATAATGAGGTCATTAGGGGATAGTAAGACACCTACTTATTTCTTAATTATGGCAGCTGGTATCAATATGGTATTAGATGTAGTGTTCATTCTCTTCTTAGGTATGAGTGTCAATGGACCTGCTCTTGCCACAGTGCTATCCCAGTTAATTGCTGGTATGAGCTGTTTAATTTATATGAAGAAGAAATTCCCTATATTGAAGTTATCGAGTGAGGATTTCAAGCTTAGGGGCCATCATAGCAAGGTGCTTATTTCCATGGGTATACCTTTTGGATTGCAGTATTCAATTACAGCGATAGGTTCAGTAGTCCTTCAGACTGCAGTCAATGGTCTAGGTACAGTAGCTGTAGCTTCTATGACAGCTGGCGGTAAGGTATCTATGTTTGTGGTTTGTCCATTTGATGCCCTAGGAGGCACTATGGCGACTTATGCAGGACAGAATGTTGGTGCTAAGAATATAGACAGAGTTAAGAAGGGAGTGTGGACGGCACAGTTACTTGGAACCATCTATGCAGTGTTTATATTTATAGTGCTTTTCTTCGCTGGACGAAGCATACTTCACCTTTTTACAGATACACATATTGTTATTGAACAGGCTATGATGTTCTTGCTTGCCAATTCTGTTACATATACATTACTGGCAGCAGTTAATATATTTAGATTTGCAATACAGGGCATGGGCTTCTCTACATTCGCTATTTATTCTGGCGTAATGGAGATGATTGCACGTATCTTAGTTGCTTTTACCTTCGTTCCAATGATAGGATTCGCAGGTGCTATATGGGCTAGCCCAGTGGCTTGGGTATTCGCTGTAGCCTTCCTGATTCCTGGCTTCTATTACTGCTGTAACAAGCTTACTAAACAGTTCTGTTCAGATAATTGTCATCACTTATAATACTTGAACCCACTAGCACAATAGCTAGTGGGTTTTTTAATGTAAAAAGTGACGAATGGTTTTAATTGACTTTAGTGGATAAAAGTGCTAAAGTGAACGACATAAGTAACGAAGGAGGAGAATATAAATGAAGAAATTTCTTAGTGTATTTCTTACATCAGCAATGATTCTTTCATTGGTAGGATGTGGAACAGATGCAGCTGCTGAGCGTGAAGCAGAATCAGCAGATACAACTGAAACGACTGCTACTGAAGCAGATACAACAGCTACAGAGGCTGACAAGTCCTATAATATTGGTGTTATTCAGTTAGTACAGCATCCTGCGCTTGATGCGGCTACAGAGGGCTTTTCAACTGCACTTGAGGATAAGCTTGGGGACCAGGTTACAATCACAGTAGAAAATGCATCAGGCGATTCTGCTACATGCGCTACTATTGCTAATACTTTCGTGTCAGATGAAGTAGATTTGATTATGGCTAATGCAACACAGGCATTACAGGCCAGTGAGACAGCTACTAACTCTATTCCAATCGTAGCTACATCTATTACAGATTATGCAACAGCACTTGATATTGCAGATTGGACAGGAGCAACAGGGGTTAATGTAACAGGTACTTCAGATTTAGCTCCACTTGACGGACAGGCTGAGATGTTACATGATCTATTCCCAGATGCTAAGGAAGTTGGTGTTATCTATTGCTCAGGAGAGAAGAATTCCCTCTACCAGGCAACCGAGATTACTAAGTACCTTGAGGATTATGGATACAATGTAACAGCGTATACTTTCTCAGATTCAGCAGATGTTGCAACTGTAGTTCAGTCAGCTTGCAGCTCTAGCGACGTGCTCTATGTTCCTACAGATAATGTAGCAGCTAATGCAGCTGAGACAATCAACAATGTTGCACTTACAGCTAAGGTGCCAATCATTGCAGGCGAAGAGGGAATCTGCAAGGGTTGTGGTCTTGCAACACTTTCAATTTCATACTATGACATCGGATACGAGGCAGGCCTCATGGCTTATGAGATTCTTGCAAATGGCAAGGACCCAGCATCATATGATATCCAGTATGCAACAGAATTCACCAAGGAATATAATCCAGTTATCGCTGAGGAGCTTGGAATCACATTACCTGATGATTATGTTGCAATCGAGATGGAAGAGGCAGAATAATTTTTACTTAGCAACAAATAAGAATTTTGGGGCAAGGTCATATGACCTTGCTCTTTGGAGTTAAAAAATGGGAATTGAAACATTAATTGCTGGAATGCCAGGTAACGTGGCTCAGGGTATCATATACGGTATCATGGCTCTTGGCATTTTCA